>CAIJNU010000127.1 GCA_903822115.1 uncultured Candidatus Peregrinibacteria bacterium | reverse complement strand
GTCTTTGAGGTAGTCGCCTGTCGGTTCTACACCCATGGCATGCAGCTTCTTGAAAAACGCATCCACTTGTTCCAACCCCTTAATGGCTTCATCCGGTAGGTATTTGAAGCATCTAATCCCGTATCGATCGTATCCTTCCAGGAAATCTTCGTAGACCCGGAGTGCGAGATTCGGTTCTGCCTTGGGAGGACGGAGCTGTTCGTAACGCTTGTACCACTTCGCGAAATTTTCACCGACATCCGCGTGATCCATGCACGCCGCAATGAAGTCACTACTCGAATTGGCAACCGGCCATGATGCTCCGAGGACAGAAGTAATACGCAGGAGATTCGAACGCAAATTTTCTTTCCTCTTCTCTATCGCGCCATAATCCCCATGACCAATGACTGCTGACGTGAAGTTGTCTATGGTCTTTTGGCTGAAGTGAAGTTCCGTGAGAATCTGCTCCAAAGACTTGTCTTTGAGCGCATCCAGATTGGGCTCGATTGAAGGTTTTTCTGTATTTTGGTCTGACACGACTATTATTATACTCTATTTGGCTCAATATGGCAATATTTTGCATATTCATGCCGCTTTCATTTGTTGGCCATTCTCATCTTTTCTTTTCTCTTTCTCCGGGAGCTGAGAAATCTGCTCCAGGATCGTCTCGTCCTTCGGCTTGTCCTTCCTCGGAATGAAGATCGAGACATCGGCATCGCCTTTGTCATGTCTGAGCATGACGTCTCCCAGCATGATCGTCTGTGGTTTGGCTTCCGTGAGGCCGAGGACTTTTTCGAAGAATTTACTCCCCGATTCCATGTCTGGATCTGAGTATCCAATTTGGCCATACTCGCTCTGCGTCACGAAGATGGGTCGGTAGTCCATCTTCTGCAATACGCCGTCGATAGACGTTGTGAGGTTCATGGAATAGCACGAACCCCAAACGAATATGTCTTTCTTTAGGAGTTGCGGCTGAGCTTTGAAGTGCTCACTGCGCTTCTGAAGCGCAGTTGCGAATTCATTATAACTGATGCTCACCTCTTCGGTGAGATAGAAAGCAGATTTTTCGCTACCGTGGCCTCCGAAGAGGAATGTGCGTGGGGGAGGCGCGGATGCGATCTCCTCCAGAACTTTCCTTTTCGTTTCCTCCGCATTCTTTTTCTCTATTTGTCGGGCTGCCTCTCGCGCGGTCTGATATTGAGCATCCGATTGTTCATGTGTCTGAATTTTATAGCTTGCTGCATTGGGTTGGATGATATTGAGCGGTCCGCCGGCGGCATTGAGACGATCCACGAGCGCCTGCGGAGCGAAGCGGGATATTTTCTCATAGTTTTTCGATTTGGGTTCTCCTAACTGTTTGTAAGGCCAATATGGCATTCCCTCGCCTGTCTTTTTTTGAAAGCGGAATTCACTGTTTGCGATGAGAGTGACGCCACGACCCGGCCCCAGAACGGGCGTGTCTTTCGTCGTTCTCCGGAACTCCTCGATATCTTCCCGCTCTTTATCTACCGATTCGCGAGTCACAGGGATGCCTTTGCGATGCAGGTTTCGTCCGACCATGAGCGGCAGCTTGGGATCTGTGCCGTATGCGCTTTCTGCGATGTAACGGGTGGCATCGCAGATGCTGGCGATGGAGGGATCTCGGAAGAAATGGAGCAAATCGAAGCGATATGATTCATTGGAATCATCCATAGCACGCGAATTTTCTTTTATCAGTGCCCGCAGAAGCGGATTGAGATACCTGCTGATCGACTCATCGCGAAATACATTCTTCATAATTTTGGCATTCTCGGCGCTTTCATTGACGTGGTCGGTATCTCCAGAATCCTCCGGCAGATCTATTCCGTTGGAATCTTCTCTAGATATTATTGCTTTGATGCCCCGCGACATGAGACGCAGTACGCCAACATCGAGTGCTTCGATGCGGATGTTGTTCTTGCGAAGAATTTTGTAATAGTCGAACTCTTCCCCATCCCTCACTCCACAACTCCTGAACTTTTCCTGGTACTGATTTGCCTCCTCGAGCGTTGAGATCGTGAGTCCGGCTTCCCTGGCATGGCGTATCCATGCGATGCTTGCATCGCCGGCGCGGCTCATCCATGTATTGTCTCCATTGTCTTCGATCGTATTAATGAACGTATGGAGATTTTCGACGAAGGCGCCTGTCGGTTCCACGCCCATGGCGCGCAATTTCTTGAAGAATTCACCCACGTCGCCCAGTCTTTTGCTCTCTCTTTCCGAGAAATCATATCTGGGGCTCATGTATTCTGCGTAGAGACGGAGTGCAGCGCAGTCTGGGCGCGCTTTTGGGGGATGGATTTCTTCGTAATGCTTGTACCACTGCTCGAAATTCTCGCCGACATCCTCGCGCTCCATGCATAACCTGATGAATTTAGAATTTATATTGTCATCAGGCCACGGTGCTCCGATGACGGAAGCGATGCGCAGAAGATTCGAACGTAAAGTTTTTTCGCGCTCGTCCTGCTCCTCTTTTTCATAGATGGTTCTTTTATCAGAACGGTCCCACGTGTCGTCCTTGCGCTTGATTTCACTCGCGAGCCAATCGATCGTCGATTGGCCGAAGTGGAGTGCCGTGAGAACATCCTTCAAAGGTTTATCTTTGAGCGCGTCCAGGTTGGGTTCTGGTGATAGCTTTTCTGTATTTTGATCTGGCACGGCTATTATTATACTCTATTTGGCTCATCTTGACCATAATTCGACGTTCCGCTTCTCTTCCCTCTATTTCGCAGAGAACCGCGTCAGAAATCCCCTGACAGAGGGGAAAAAAGAATGTAAGCTCTCTTCGCCCCCCACATGAAACGCCGTGCCCTCATTTCCGTGTCGGACAAAACGGGTCTCATCCCGTTCGCACGCCGACTAACGGATCTTTCCTTTGAAATTATTTCGACCGGAGGGACGAAGAAAGCGCTCGAAGAAGCGGGCGTGGAAGTGATCGGAGTCGAAGATGTCACGAAGTTTCCGGAATGTTTCGGCGGGAGAGTGAAGACGCTGCATCCGGCCATCGCCGGAGGGATTCTCTTT
>CAIJNU010000126.1 GCA_903822115.1 uncultured Candidatus Peregrinibacteria bacterium | reverse complement strand
GGCACCCGAAGCACTCTTACCTTAATTGGGGAGTACCACGGTGACACTGCTGACTGGGAGTAAGTCGTAACAAGGTATCCGTAGGAGAACCTGCGGATGGAACATCTCCTTACCAGGGAGTTACCTGGCACGGGCCGTCTTCGGATGGTGCCGTGCAAAGCTTGCTCTGGCAGATGCTGATGCCACCAAGCGTGGAATTGATCGGGGAGCATCCCCAATACTTCTTCCCTTCTCGAAGATCAGCCGAAGCTCGTAAGAGCGGAGGCCGACAGCGGAGGGGGCGGAGTATTGGGCCCTGAAAAAGGACGTCTCTACTACACAATGCTGTGAAGCATTGCCCTGAGCACCGCCGAACGGGCGATGGGGTGGCTTTGAGCGAACAGCATCGTCCTGAGCGAAGCCGAAGGACAATGGGGTGATCGGTTTTTTTGTTGTCTTTGCTATTCCGCAAGGGCCTGTGTGCTTTGAACAGCATCGTGGTGAGATTGACATATCAGCTCTCAATACTATAATTACTTACTTTTCTATTCTTATATGCCTCCATATAACTGGAGAATTCTCAAAGATGCCGACCCAGCTAGAGGAGAAATCGAACAAAGAGTTAAAGAGATGCAGGGGGGAGGGCAAGAATTAACCAATCAACATCTTCAAGAACTTGCAGTTCTTGCAGCGAGTCGCCTGTCAGTGCTTTTTCGCGATCATGAGGATGTGCTCCTCCGTGGTAATGGCATTCTTGCAGCTCGACATGCGTGTGATTATGTTTCAAGAGGCATGCCTAGGAAGGAGATTGCTGGTACTACGCTGAACTCACAAAGGGAATTCGCGCTCCTATTGGGTGCAGCGCTTGCGGTGGAAAATGCGCGTGGTGATCAGCAAGCATCACGCGATACTCCGGATGCCTCCGTGGTACTGTCGGCGTGACCAGCATGCATGAAGCACGATAATTAAGTTCCATTCCAGAAAATATGCTCCGCGTTTCATGGTGAGGTGCGAGCGGCTTTCGCCTTTGCGGCCTTTACCGTGTCTACCCTTCGACTCCGCTCAGGGTGACACTAAGCTCAGCGTTACGCGAAGTCAGGTGTCATGGTGAGCGGAGTCGAACCATCGACACCGACTTTATTGTTGGAAATATTTAAAATGTGTTTGGTTCTTGCACTGTGCAAGCTCTGGTAATTTCTCATACTCACGTCGTATCAGCACCTCCTTCTTCTTCCGCCCCCATCCCTTCACTTGCTTCTCCCATGCAATCGCATCCGTGATCTCCGAGAACTCGGCGGCGTACACGAGCTGCACCGGGCGACGATGATGCGTGTATGCCTTTGGATCCCATCCGGCTTCGTTCGGTTTCGCTTCGCTCCACCGAACTTCGCCGTGAATAACACAGGTAAAGCCGGATGCCACGGCGTAGTCCCTTCCTGCCGGCAGGCAGGGACAGACGAAGCCGGGCATCCTTCCTGGTGCTCCCCGACGCGTTTCTCCAGATCATTCGTCACGCCGACGTAGTACGAATCGTCAGCGCAGCGGAGCATATAGATGAAGTAGGAGCGCATAGAAAGTCGCATCCTACTCCGTTGCTAGGGCCGGCAGGAGCCATTCCTTCGCCCTTTCTCAAAGGATTTTGCCATCCATTGACACCGCACACGCGCGCGGTAGGCTTTCTTACCATTTCACCTCTTCTATGACCAGTACTGCAACACTCCCCGAGCTGGTCCAACCAGACCCCACAATTCCAGAGGAGACAGAATTGGCAATTGCGGTTGAGACAATGTTTAGCGGTCAGAGCATTATCACATCCGTATTCTGTGCGAACGAGGGAAGGCTGGAAGCGCTGAGGGCCGGATCGCTTGGGAATATGAGGGAAGTATTCCGACGGAATGTCTTGGACGTTGTCGTTCCTATGCTTGAAGCTTTTAGTCCAGATGGCCCCGAGACAGGAGTCCCTGAACAGAAAGCAGCTTTTGCAGCCATGCAAAAAAAGAATGCGCAAACCCTTGCCGCCACACTCCGCGAGGCAGCTGCGGCATTGCAGGCTTCTGCTGATAACATTCCTTGACACGCCATCGGCGAACGCTAGGATCTCCACTCTTAATCCCCCACTCTTATCTTATGGTCTCTGACGTTTGTCCGTTCAGTCCTCAGCGCTTGTGCGCTTACGTCGCCGATAAGCAGCCGGATGCCGAAACGGTGAATGTCGCGACTCTCGCTCCGACCCCCGAGATTCTTTTACAGACTTTTGTTCGCAGCGCGGATATTCATGCACAGGTATTGGCGAACCACGCTGCAGAACCAGTGTCGATATGTGCAAATTTCATGTCTGCAATCAGGAGAGGTGTCTGTGACGCTTGTAGAAAGGCAGTGGCAGCGGATGGAGCCTCGAATATTCGGCTGACAGAATAATTTCATCCACATCCCTCTTCTCCCCATGCCTCGCACGGAAACCACAAATTGCAAACATGATTGTCACTTCGTGTGCAGATACATCGCTCGTAACGGTGGCGAAAAATCGGTCAAAGTCGCGACCATTGCGCCCGACACGAGCGTGGTCTTGGATACTTTCAGAACCGATCAAGCCGCGTTTGGGCGCATTTTGCATAGCCACAACCAAGATCATCCCAGCATGCCGAATATCATGCAGCACCTGAGAATCGCCTTCTGTGATGCTTGTCGAAAGACGTTGGCAAATCGCGGGATAGCGGACATTCAACACGAGTAAGGCTGTCAGGTATCCCCATTTCAGATCACACCTCCGGCGTTCCGTAATCCTGCACGCCCTTTCGTAGCGCCTTCCGTGCTTCCTCGGCGAGATGCTGGTACCGCTCGATCATTTTCTCGAGCTCCGTGTCGGTGAGACTCTCGAGATCGAGGAGCGCGTTGTGTGCGGTTTCATGTGAGCGGATGAGCTCGTCGAGCTTGAGCTGCATCGCCTGGCTGTCGCGGTTCTGCGTGTTCTGGATCAGGAAGACCATGAGGAGCGCGATGATGTTCGTCCCGGTATTGATGATGAGCTGCCAGCTGTCGCTGTAGCCGAAGAATGGACCCGAGAGGAACCACACCAAGACGAAGAGCACGGCTGCGAAGAAGGCCAGGGGATGACCCATGATGTGCGATGCCCACTTCGCGAAACGCATGAAGACGGTCCTTCGATGTATGCGCATGGAAGGAGTGTAGGGGGCGGGAATGGGGAGCTCAAGTCGAAGAGTTCCTCATTGCCAGCTGGGGAGTCGATGATAGAGTGGATGTATGGCCCCTCCGCCCAATACGCAGGCCCCGCCAACGAGAGTGGAATACGCGCTGCGCATCATCCTTGCACTCCTTCTTGCATTCGTTACGATCGCCATCGTGTTCTCGTGGGAGAAATCGAATCAAAAGTTGAACGGGAATCTCTCGGGAAAGACGCAAGATGAAGGGGGAATGTTCTAGGAAATCCCGTGTGCATCAGCGATTTGCAAAACAAGGGAGTGTTTTACTTGACTAATACACTCGGCCGGCTACACTTCTGCCGGTGGAATTCTTTTTCGTACTTAATCGGCACCATCACGCCGCAGCTCTCCGCGAGGAGAGGACGTCGTCGGATGTGCTGTGAAAATTTTAACCGATTCCGTCCCCTCTTCGCGTGAAGGGGTTGTTTGCGGTTATCCGCAGACGCAAAACGCCCAAGGTTGGGCACGCGTGATCGGTCTTTGACAGCAAAGGCAGGAGAATAATTATGAATGTGTACTGGCCAAACTTCGAGAAACGCGACGGTCTCATCACCGTCGTGGCGCAGGATGTCACCACGAGGCAGGTTCTCATGGTGGCATTCATGGATGAAGCCGGATGGAGAGAAACCCTCTCTTCCGGCGAAGTCGTGTACTTCTCCACTTCCAAAAAGGAACGGTGGAAGAAGGGGGAAACCAGTGGCGATGTCCAAATCGTCCGCGATATCCTCATCGATTGTGACGGCGACGCCATCGTGCTGCTCATCGAGCAGTGCGGCGACGGAGCTTGTCACACGAAAGCGAAGAGTTGCTTCTTCCGTCGCAGCCTGGGAGCGCAGCAGATCATGCCCGCTCCGAAGTTCGCCGGAGGCGAGAATGCGCTGGAGATCAAGGATGTCGATGTCTGTGAACGTCTGTGTCTGTAAATCAATAACCAAGGCGCAACAGCGCCGCAACAAAGAAAGAAACAAAGCAATGTTAAAAGTCGCAGTATGTAATGGATCGCTGGGCCCCAGGCTCATCGAATTCCTGCGCGCGGGAGGCTACCAATTAAAGGAGCCGGACCGCACGGGGAGTCTCGGGACTTCCAATGGGATCGAATTCGTTCAAGTCGATCGTCGCATGGTCCCGGAATTCGTTTTCAAGGGAGATTTCGATGCCGGTATAACCGGGAGCGACATTCTTTTCTCGTCGTCATGTACCCATATGGGTGTCTTGGGAGAATTCAACTTCTCTCGCGTCGGTGATACACCCACCCAATGGGTTTTGGCGGCGAGACCCGGCTGGCAATCATTGCGGGGAGAAGTGCGCATCGGATGCGAGCTTCCGTCCCTTGCTAGGAGAATATTTCCACCGAACAATACCATCATCACCAATCCATTCTCCATTGTGAGAATTGAGGGTTCGGAAGAAATGTGTGTTAGGCACGGGATTGTGGACATGGCTTTACTCGTTACCGAGACAGGTGCGAGTATCGAGGCTTGCGGGCTGGAGATTGTGAAAGGAGGGCTATACGAGAGTAGGCCATGCCTCTTTGCAAAATCCGAAGCATGCGATGCTGCATCAGCGAATAGACAAGCACTGGACAACCTCAATCTCACCCTGCAGGCAGTTGTCGGTGCATCGCAGTTTGCAATGGTCACATTCAATCTGCCGGCAAACGTCGACATCAGTACATTGTCGCTTCCCTGCGATACCGCCCCCACGATCAATCCCACGAGCGATCCGGGGTGGGTGGAAGTGACGATCTGCATGCCGCGTTCAAAGTTCCCTGACACCGTCGGAAGCCTGAAGGCTGCCGGCGCTACGGGGATCGCTCTCCTGCCCGTTACGGGTCACCTCGCGTGATCGATCACGAATTCGGCCGTCGAGAATTCCGTCGGTCAGCCCGATCCCACCGCTTGTTTTCCGCTCAGGAAAGCGAGCACCGGGATCGGGCTTTTTGTCTGTTGCTTTCGCTTCGCGCAAGTCGGTAGGATGACAGGCATGGCGACCAAGAAAACCTCGAAGAAGAAAGCGCGCGCGCCGAAGAAGGCGACGAAGAAACGCGGAGATACTCCTCTCCTCATCGCTCTCATTCTCGTGGCGGTCGTGCTGGCTGCGACCATCTCGAGTGAGAGCGGGCTTCTCAAGGGATTGCTCACGGACATCTCACCCATAGCGACGCATGAGCAGGCTCCGTCGAAGTGTCCGACGGGATTCCTCTGCAGCTCGCAGATGGAACACGGGACGTGCGCCATGAACCGCGACGCTGCGTGCGGCGGCGCATCGGATACGCGCTTCCTCGGCGCATGCGGTACCGCTGATTGCGCGGGCACATGCTTCCGCTGTCTGCCGAAGCCGGATGAACAGTGGCAGACATGCCCGAGCGAGCAGACATGCTCGAAAGTCGGATTCCAGAACACGCGGCAGTGTGACTCCTCGGAATTATCCTGCCCCGGAGGCAAGAAGGTATGCGACGGGACATGCGGTAGGAAAGGTTGCCGCGGACGCTGCTGCCACTGCGAGAACGTGACCTCCACAGGCGCAACGGCCTCCGTGCAGGCATCGAGCAGATAGGGTTGAGCTGGTGTCAGGCACGGCTCTTTCTTCCCTCCTTTTTCGCCAACAGCGCTTTCAGGATGTGTCGGCGGATTTCGCGGTCGGGAATGGCGGAGAGGAATTCCTCAAGGAAACCGTCGATGCAGAGTTTGCGAGCCTCTGCGCGCGGCAGACCTCGCGATGTGAGATAGAAGAGGTCGCTCTCGTCGATCTTCGTCACCGTGGCGCTGTGGCTGGCACGGACGTCGTTGGTGCGAACTTCGAGCGCCGGAATGGCCTCGGCGGAGGAATGGGGATCGAGCATGAGGAGGCGTTGTGAGAGCGTTGCATCCGCCTGTGATGCGCGCTTTCCCACCTCCACTTTGCCGCGACATACGAGTGTGGACCGTCCTTCCGTGACGCCGCGCATTGCCACGGAGCCGTGCGTGCGTTTTGCGAGGAAGCGAGATGCGAGCGTGAGGTCCTGTTTTTCCCCGTCGCGAGCGTAGGCCACCCAACGGATAACACTTTCCGCGTTCACGCCCTCCGCGCGCGCCTCGAGATCATGCGTGACATCGCTCCCGAGCGTGACGCAGGTGAGATCGAGCGATGCGTTCGCACCGATATGCATGTGCTGCGAAAGTTTCTGTGATTTATTCGATGCTTCCGAGAGGATCACGAGCGAGAGATGCGACTGCGCCGCGAGACGGATCGTCAGAGTGTGATCCAGAGGCTTGGTGCTTGCGATGCGCAAGTAGAGAAAACTTCGTGCCTGCTTTGCCACGTCGATTTCAAGAGATGGCCGCGCGCCATCAATCTGCAAAACTTGGAATTTCGCGCCAGATTTCGTGCCGATTACCATGCGGGACGGCGCGGTTTTCCTGCGAAGAGAAGCGGGCGTGGACTTCATGGAATGCTCATCGTACAGCCATATTTCCTCAACGAGAAGGGAGGATCTATCCCACGGAATTCTCCATCTCCATTTCGATCAAGCGATTCATCTCCACGGCATACTCGAGCGGAAGGAGTCGGACGATCGGTTCGATGAAGCCGGAGACGATCATGGCTTTCGCCTGTTCCTCCTTGATGCCGCGGCTCTCGAGGTAGAAGAGATCGTCAGGTGAGAGTTTGCCGACTCTGGCCTCGTGCGCGATCGTCACGTCGTTATTTTTGATGCGGATGTCGGGAATGGTATCGGCGCGACTGATTTCGTCGAGCAGCATCGCGTCGCACTGAATCGAAGACGTGCAACCATGCGCCTTCGGCCCGATGGTGAGCGCTCCGCGGAAGACGGACACGCCGCCATCCTTCCCGATGGATTTGCTCAGGACGGTGCTCGAGGTGTGGGGAGCCAGATGAAAGATTTTCGCGCCTGTGTCCTGCCACTGGCCGGCATTGGCGAAGGCGAGTCCGAAATGATCGCAGCGCGCCCCTTCCCCCACGAGCACGCTGGCGGGATAGAGCATCGTCGTTCCCGCACCCATATTCCCGCCGATCCACTGCATCGTCGCATCATTTTCGACGATCGCCCGCTTCGTGTTGAGGTTGTAGGTGTCGTGGCTCCAGTTTTCCACGGACGAGTATCGCATCGTCGCGCCTTCCTTCACGAAGATTTCGACGAGCCCCGCGTGGAGCGATTGCGCTCCGTACTTCGGCGCGCTACAACCCTCGATGTAGTGCACGTTCGCGCCTTCTTCAACAATGATCAGCGTGTGCTCGAATTGTCCGCCGCTGCGCGCATTCATGCGGAAGTAGGCTTGCAGAGGCTCGCGGATATGCACGCCCTTGGGAACGTAGAGGAACGTTCCTCCCGACCACACCGCACCGTGCAGCGCGGCGAACTTGTGATCGGTCGCAGGAACGCACGTCATGAAGTACTTCCGCACGAGATCCGGATGAAGACGCAACGCGTCGTCCATGTCGAGAAAGATGACGCCGAGCTTCTGCCATTCTTCGCGCAGCTTATGGTAGACGATCTCGCTCTCGTACTGCGCACCCACTCCCGCGAGCACCTTGCGTTCCGCTTCGGGAATGCCGAGACGATCGTAGATGCGGCGGATTTCCGGCGGGACCTGCCCCCAATCATCCGTTTCTTCCGTTCCCGGTCGCAGGTAGTAGTAGATGGAATCGAAATCGAGCTCGGAGAGATCCGCACCCCACTGCGGGAGAGGATTGGCGTAGAATTCTTTCAGTGAGCGCAGACGATGATCGAGCATCCACTGCGGCTCGTTCTTGTCGCCGGAGATGAGGCGCACGACATTCTCCGAGAGTCCACGCATCGCTTTCTTCTGGTAGGGCGCGGGTTCCCGGGTATCGAAGATTTTTCGCGTCAGGCCGGAGGAAATTTTTGAGCGTGCGATGGGTGGATCGTAGCGTAGGGGCGGGGATCTCATGAAACAGAATGCGCGGATAGTTCGTGAAAGTAGCGAAAGATCCTGCTTTTATATTATAGAGAAATATGTTATAATAAAAGAAACCAATTCATGGCTCACACAAACGCCAAACCACCTCCCCACCCGACCGATTACCGGAAGCTCGGCCAGCTTTCCGCCACGGCGATCTGCGGAAACGATATCCTCAGTTCGCTCCTGTACGTGTCGGGGATTGCCATCCTCTTCGCGGGCGTCTTCGCGCCGCTCGTGCTGCTTATGGTGGGCGGGCTCTTGGTCCTTTACCGCCGCGTGTACATGGAGGTCGTGGAGGCGCTGCCGCTCAACGGAGGCGTGTACAACTGTCTCCTCAATGGCACGTCGAAAATCGTCGCGGCCGTCGCGGGCGTCATGACGCTGCTTTCGTACATGGCGACGGCCGTCATCTCCGCGAAGGTGGGCGTGGAGTATCTCTCAATTCCCGTGCGTCACTTTGCGAGCGGCATTCTCCGCCAGGAAGTTTCGCTGCCCGTCATCCTCGGAACGTTTTGCGTTCTCCTTCTCTTCGCACTACTCGTTATTTCGGGCGTGAAGGATTCGGCGCGCGTGGCGAAGGGAATTTTCGTAGCGCACATCGCGGTGCTTCTGGCTTTCCTCGGATTCGGTGCGTATCACGCGCTCACCGGCACATCCTACTTCCTCGAGAATCTTGCTCATTCTCGTGATCTCATCATGAGTAACGGCGGAATCGCGAAGATGCTTTTCCTCGCATTCTCCGCATCCCTCCTCGGGATTTCCGGCTTCGAGTCATCCGCGAACTTCGTCGAAGAACAGAAGAAAGGGGTCTTCCGTCAGACTCTGCGCAATATGCTCCTCGGTGTTCTGTTCTTCATGCCGCTCATCACGTTCGTCATGCTCCAGGCCATGCCGTACGATGCGATCGTTTCCAGCAGCGACTTCCTCCTCGCCAACGCGTCGCTTGCGGTCGGAGGATCGCTCTTCCAGCAAGTTGTGTGTATCGACGCGTTCCTCGTCCTCTCCGGAGCCGTGCTCACCGCCTACGTCGGTGTCTCGGGCTTGGCGCACCGCATGAGCGCCGACGGATGCCTGCCAAATTTGTTCACGAAGCAGAACAGTCGGGGGGCGTTCCCGCGGATTGTGCTGGGATTCTTCCTCCTCACAGTGTCGATCTTGCTCCTCACCGGTGGTGCGCTCCTCTCGCTCGCCGGTCTCTACACCATCGCCTTCCTCGGCGTCATGAGTCTCTTCGCATTGGGCAATTTGATCTTGAAGCAGAATCGCCCCGAACTGAAACGGCATCACTCCGCGCCGTGGCTCCTCGTGTTCGTCGCGCTCATCGCGACGGTGGCCGGCATCGTGGGCAACATCATCATCGATCCGCACAATCTCGCTTTCTTCGCGCTCTACTTCATCCCCGCCGCCGTGCTCGTCTACGGTGTGGTGCACCAGGACGCGCTCGTGCGCATTGCATTGAAATTCTCGCATAAGCTTGCGCTCCTCGATGTGTTTCTACGACGCGAATTCGCGGATATGACGGAGGGGAAATTCGTGGTGTTCATCAAGGGCGTCTCGCGACTCGAGCGCATTCTCCGGTACATCGATACCAACGAAGTCGGTCGCGACGTCACGCTCGTACACTGCAGCAAGGCGGGGAAATCCGCGGATGAGGACAAGAGTTTTCAGGAACTCAAGCGCACGATTCCGCGCCTCCAGCACGCGGGGTTCTATCCGCATCTGCGTTTCCATCTCCTTCAGATGTCGCAGGCGTTCAGTCCCGAAGCAGTCGATGCCGTGTCGCAGTCACTGAAGATTCGCAAGAATCGTATTTTCTGCGGATCGATTCACCACGCGCATGGCTTCGATTACGATGAGCTCGGAGGAGTGAGGATCATCTTCTGAGGATCCTTCGCTTCGCTCAGGACAAGTTCCGAGGATGCTTACTTCAACTCGTACGTAATGGTGACGTTGGAGTCGACTTGCTGCTGACCGGACGGCAGCGGTGTGGCGGTAGCCGGGCCGCCTCCCACGCCTACGGCGCTATCCATCGCCTTCACTGCGTAGGGCATCGGCGGAGTGACACCGTTATCCTCCGTAAAATTCTTCAGTTTTCCGAGCGACATACCGAGATCGTGTGCGAGGACGAGTGCCTTGCTCTTCGCCTGCGCGATCGCGAGTTCGCGGGCTTGCGAGCGGACGGTCTCCATATTGTCGATTTGGAAATCCACGCTCCCCGCCTGGTTCGCACCGGCGGCCGTTGCTGCTCCGAGGACATCACTCACCTTGTCGAGCTTGCGCACTTTCACCGTCAATGACTGCGTTGCTTCGTATCCCATGAGCGTCTGCTTCCCGTTGGTCCAATCGTACGCGGGACTGAGGGAGAATTGCTCTGTGGAGATGTCCTTGTCTTCCACGCCTGCACTCTTCACTGCGGCGAGGACGGCGGTCATCGACTTCGTCAGCAATGTCATGGCTTCCTGTGAAGTCGTCTTTCTGCCGGTCGTGACGCCGAGAGAGAGTGATGCGATGTCGGGAGCGCCGAATGCCTTGCCTTCGCCGGAGACCGAGATAGTCGTCGGCGTGTGGTCGGCAGCTTCGATCGATTTACCTCCCATGTAGAAACATCCGCCAACAATGATGGCAAAAAGAACGGCCCAGACGGGGGGGCGAATCTTAAGAATGGTGGTTTCGGACATGGGAGAAGGGGGAAATGGAAGACTGAAACAAATGATCGTCCCGCAGTATATCCCTTTTCCTAGGAGATGGGGCGGAAATCCCGTTTTTCTGAAGAATATCGCTCGGTCAGCCCAGAAGGATATTCCCCTCGTCCGTCACGCCGTAGCGGGCATATCCCTCTCGTTCGAGTTTCTGTGCGAGTTCCTTCCCGCCGCTCTCGACGATCTTCCCTCGCACCATCACGTGCACATGGTCGGGTGTGATCACCTCGAGCAGACGCGCGTAGTGCGTGACGATCAGCGCGGAGAATTTCGGCGAGCGCAGACTCTCGACCTCCTCTCCGACGATCTGCAGTGCGTCGATGTCGAGACCGGAATCCGTCTCGTCGAGGAGCGCGAGGCGCGGAGAGAGCATTGCCATCTGCAACATTTCCGCCTTCTTCTTCTCCCCGCCGGAAAACCCCTGATTGAGCGAGCGCTCGGCGAAGGACGGATCCATCTTCAAATCTTTCATCTTCGCTTCGAGGACAGCGCTGAATGCCGGGAGTGAGAGCCTCTTGCGACTCTTGTCTGCGGCGGCGAGTGCGCTCTGTGATGCGAAGAGGAAGCTTCGCAAGCTCACGCCTGCGAGTTCGCGTGGATACTGGAAGGCAAGGAAGAGCCCGCGTGCCGCTCTGGCGTCCGGCGAGAGCTGACAGAGATCCTTCCCGAGGAATTTCACTTCTCCTTTCATTTCGTACGAGGGATGCCCCATCAACGCATGCACCAGCGTCGATTTGCCCGATCCGTTTGGCCCCATGAGTGCGTGGATCTCGCCCTCTCGGATCATGAGATCGATGCCTTTCACCACCTCTTTGCCTTCGACACTGACGCGGAGGCGTTTGAGAGAGAGAAGGGGGGAGTTCTTGGGCATAAAGGCGGTTGAGTATAGAGTATCTGGTATTAAGTATTCAGTATTTGGAAGAAGGAAACAAAAACATTCTGTATACTTTATACTGAATACTTCATACTAAATACTCGTATGTCCACCGTAACTTTCATCCTTGGAGATCAACGCAAAACCGTCTCCGCCGACGACGGCAAAACCATCCTCCAGATCGCGCTCGATGCGGGCGTGCCTATCGAGCATGCGTGCGGAGGCAACGGATTCTGCACGACGTGTCTGTGCAGGGCGCAGGAAGGTGCGGAGCATTTGAGTCCGAAGAATGATCGCGAGACGATGATGGGGCTCGAAGGCGAGGATCGTCTCGGTTGCCAGGCGCAGGTGCACGGCGACGTGACGGTGGAAGTGGTGGAGATGTGAGGAAAGAAGCGGCAGCAGGTGTCCGTTGCTTTTTTGCTTACACCCTCGCCAGCGAGAGCAATTTTGCCTTCACTTCCTCATCGTACGGCTCGAGCTTATTGATGCGGCGGTAGGTTTCCTCCGCCTTGTCGGTGTGGCCCAGTTGCATGTAGCACTCCGCGAGCAGGTGCAGAAGCTCGGTGTCTCGCGAGAGCCTCACGCTGGCCTTCTCCAGCAGAGGAGCCGCCTCCTCAAATCTCTGCGCTGCGATGCAGGCCTTACCCAGAGCGAACGAGCGCTCGGGAACCTGAGGCTCGCGATTGAGCGCCTCCTGATAGGACTGGCATGCCTCGATGTACTTCGCCTGTCGATAGTACGCGAGGCCGAGATTGGCGAAAAACGAGACGTCCTCACGCTGGTTGAGGAGTTCCTTGTAGAGCGCTTCGGCTTTGTTTTCGCGGTTACTCGTGAGGTAGAGCTTCGCGAGCTGCGCCTGCACGTCGAGCGCTTGGGGTTGTACTGTCAGCGCCTGAATGAAGAGACGTTCCGCCTCCTCGATCTTCGCCTGTGCCAGCGCCTTCTCCGCCTGACGGACGAGGGAGCGCACTTGCTGCATCTCGATGGCGGAGGTGCGCGGGCTCTTGCGCGGGCGGGACAGCCTTCGCTCCTCCACAAACACCGCTCCGCGCTCCTCGGCGGACTGGAAACGCTGTTTCACTCCTCGCACGAAGCGGCGAACGCCGCGGTTTCGTAGGAGTACCCGCGCTCCGAAGAGCAGGAGGATTCCCAGGAGGGAGATCGCGAGGACTGCAAAGTAAATCATAGAGATCGAGTTTGAAACGAGACTACCACTCGGCACGAAATGAGACAAGGGGACAAAACCCACAAAGAGGCAACTCCTACCGCGGAGAAACCGCCAGCGCAAACCTCTGTGCCAAGAGCGGCCGCGAGGCGTTGGTGCGCTGATCGGAGGCGAGAGCGGTGAGCGCGGAAACCAGATGGGGATCTAAGCCCTGCTCCTCGCGCAGCGCCAGCGCGAGATGGAGGAGAAAATTCTCCGCTTCGTCGCCCCTCTTGAGGAGCGGATCGAGCAGGCGCAATCTTTCGCCAAGCGACGGCGCATGCCAGAACGCCACGGCCTTGGAATACTGCTGATGTTCCAGGCGCAGCAGGTCGGGATCGCGCAGCAGTCGGATGATCGTACCGGGCGCGCCTTGTGCGAGTCGCAGGAGGAACTGCGCCTCGGCCTCATCCGCACCGCGCAGTAATGGAGCGAGATCAGTCGGGGGAAGGGGCTCGAATCTAAGCACGCGCGATCGCGAGACGAGGGTCGGCATCAGTGTGGGGAGGGATTCGGTCGTGAGGAGGAAGACGACGCCGGCGGGCGGTTCCTCGAGAATTTTCAGCAGCGCGTTCACCGCCTCCTCGCGCATGCGTTCGGCGGAGCGGATGAGGCAGCAGCGAAACGTTCTCCCCGATACTTCCTGCAATTTCTCCTGCAACGCGCGGATGTCGTCGATGCTGATGGTGTCGGTCTTGGCTTCGGACTTCTGACGATGCTGCTGAGGGACGTTGCTGGACTTCGCGAGCACGTCGTAATCCTCGCACACGTCCTCGATCCACAGCTGATCGATGACGAGGATGTCCGGATGGAAGAGCCGATCGATCTCGAAGGCGAGTCGCTCCCGATCTTCGTCCTTCGCATCGCTGAGGAGCAAAGTCTTCGAAAACCACTTCGCGATTGTGAACTTCCCCAAGTGTTTCTTCCCCGCAAAGAGGTACGCATGTGCGACATTCCCCGCATTGAGATCCGCAAGGAGGGAATCCACTTGTGAGGCGTGGCCGACGATCTCTTCGGAGGCGGGCATGGGAGGATGATGATAGCAGGAGGGGGGGATTCCGAGGAATCCAAGAAGTGTTGGGGAAGGCTGGCGCTTCTTGATTTCTACATATACTCCTCTCGCGTCGGGCGGTGTGGCTTGGATTTCGATACGTCTACCACCGTTGCGGTGACGCCGCTTTCGTCACCCTCGATATTGATGCCGCAACTGCAGAGAGCCTCCCAGATGTATTGCCTGAAATGCGCGCATTCAGCCTCTGCTTCTGTCTGCGTCTCGCCGCCCGGAGGAGTGAACGCTGTAACTGCCAGGTAACCGGCCGACAATTCCTCTTCATCGGGGACGAACTCAACATTCAGGGATGCAAGATTAAGACGCCTTCTCGTATGGTCTAAGATTGCCAGTGTGATATCGCCCACATCCTTGGGTCTTAATGGCATTTCGGGAAGCGAAACAGCGTGTGTGGATACCACCTTCGCTCGCCAGTCACCGCGTCTCAGCATTCCATTTTGATCATAATCCACCTTAAGAAGCTTCATTGGCACCCCACGGCAGGCCTCCATGAGTTTGGGGAGGTGGCGATCCATAACTTCTTCGAAGTCCATAGCTCCGCAGCCGCCATGCGCTCTTCCATCCGGCTCCACCCACGCAGATGTGTGCGTACTACCGCAGGCGTGAATCGCTTCGGAGAGCTTGTCCTGCGCCGCATTGGGACGAAGGTTGCCTGCGTATATGCCGTGGATATCGAGCTGGGTCATAGAGGTGGGGGGTAATAGATGCTTGGTCAGAGAGTGCTTCGTGGATCTTGTATTCTCATTCCCCTTCCCACCAATCCGCACCTCTTTCCCACGGATTCCCACCCCCCTTCTCTTTCGGCCTCCCACTCGTTGCCCCCACCTCTTCCAGTAACATACTAATGTTATGGGAATTCATGAATTGGATCCTGCATTCGTCGAGAACTTCCAGGAGACGATCTCGCAGCAATCCACAATCCGTTCCCGCCTCCTGATTGCAATCTCTCTCTGGGCCGCACATCGTGACTTCGAGCATGCCACTCCTCGCGTCTTGGTAGGGGAGGAATCCCGTCGTAATGCTCACGAGATTGTCTCTTGTCTTGGCCATCATCAATACGATCTCTCCGAGAAAATCTTCGTGGCGTGGAGCATTGAGTCGAAAATTTATGTGATGCTGCAGTTTGACTTTCGCTCGGACACTGCCGACGCGTAGCAGATTTCCATTTTCGAATGTCACATTGCCGATCTCGATGTGGAGATCGCGGAACACTTTGATCAACGGGGGCAGATGCCGAGGAAGAATTGCTCCATACTCAAAAGATCTGCACCGACCCAAGATGTCGTGCCCCTCACCCTCATTGTCCACATGGACGAATTTTCCCGTTGCTCCGGCCTTGGAGAGTCCATCTTCCAGCAGGAGCCTCGTCGTCCGAGGGGGATCGTCTCCCATGTACACGCCTCTGACTTCGAAGAGATTCATAGAGGGGATGATAATCAGAAATTCTCAATCATTGCCACGGCACCTCGATCACGGAGGCAGTGCTAACTTCGTTTCCGATCGCGAGGTCGCTCTGAACAAGAATGCCGCCGAGAATCGTTGCAATAATCCTCTGCTCATTTGACCAAACGTCTCGGATCTCGCAATCCGGAGTACGAACCGTCACCGAGAGCACACCTCTGTGCGGCTCTTCTTCATCTGGGGCAAATTCCACTTTAACCGCGCAGAAGCGATGCTCTCCTTCCGTCAAAATCTGATGTGCGATATCGCCCACATCCGGCAGGCGATGATTGTGTTCGAATAGTTGTACCTCCGATGTAGATGCAGCTTGAGCGTGCCAGGTGCCGGGCTGCGGCTCCTCGCCGAATGCCACAGACCGAAGTCTGACGGAACAATGGCGATAGCATTCTAAAATAGAAGGGAGATGCTCGAGTCCAATATCGGAGCAGTTCACGGTTTCACAGGAACCGAGCACGTCCCCCGTCTCCGTTACGAGGGAGTCGGATTTCGTGACACTTGCCCCCCAGAGAGCGCGGTCGAGTTCATATTTAGCTTCCTGAGGCGGCATCGGTCCTTCATACTGGCCTTCAACTTCAAGTATCTTCATAGACCAACAGGATGAGCATCGTAGAGCTGCGCCGGTCGCCTCTCGCGAACTTGGATTTGATCTTCCGTAACGGCGATCCCGCAATTTGCGAGAGCACTCACGAGTTCGGTGGCAATGGTGGAGCGATACTCTCCCACCAATTCTCCCGTCGTACCGAGAGAGCGAGCCGACAGCGCGAGTATGTGGTGCGGAAAGGGTTTCGCGGTCGGTTCCAATCTCGCCATCACGTACTCGAGCTGGCTTCTCATATCCCAAATGATTCTCTGCATGATGCGGCCCGCATCCATGGGCGGGGTCTCTTCGGGCAGCGTCACGCTCTGCAGGAGCGATGCCTCCGCATGCCAGTTTTCTCCTGCGGGATTCTTCTGGCCATATTCCGCTGTACTGATCTGCATCGGGAGATCACGACAGGCCTGGAGTAGACCGGCAACATCATCAGGCCTGACGGAATTGTTGTTGATGAAATTGAAGTACGCACCGAGACCCCGAGTCCACTCTTTCCAGGCAACCAAAGCGGTGGCACCTTCATCTCTGAGTTTCTTCGAAAGAAGATCTCTGGCCGCATTGAGATGCCGAGAACCCGTGTAGCTACCGTGAACTTCGAAGCGACTCATGGGAGGGTGGAGAAGGAAGAAGAATTATTGCCATGGCACTTGTTCTGTCTGCACTTCGAAGCTTGTCGTCTCAACGGAAATCCAGGAGAGGGCATCGGCGATGAGCTGTTTGATACTCTCGCAGTATGCTCTCGCTATCTTCTCATCCGCATCATCAGGAGAGTGAGCCAATACCGAAAGCGTTCCTTGCTCGGGGGTTCCTGCGTCCGCGATGAACTCCACTTCTAGCCTCTCGATATTGACTCGTGCCTCGTGCATGATGGCCTCTACGAAATCCCCCACGTCCATGGGGCGATCAGCAATTCGCGGAAGTATTACATCTTGAAGAAAGTCGACTTTCGCAAACCACCGTCCCGGGAGCTGTGCTTTCTCGCCGAACTTCACTGTACTCATGTGGATAAGCTGATCGCGAAATAGCGTGAATAATCGATGGAGATGTTCGAAAGTGACAGGCCGATTATTGACCGTTCCACAACTGGCTTCCACGGATCCACCATCTCCTAGATCTACAGAGCGAGTCGTCACCATTGCTTGTTTGAGGGCTCGGTCAAGAGCGGCAGAGGCTTCTTGGGCGGGAGCCTCTCCTGTGTACCGACCTTTGATTTTCAATTCGTTCATAAGGGATGCTGGGAATTACTTCGATTGTTCCTGCTCCACGACGACTTCAGTGTCCGCGATTGGACTATCGTTAATGTCGAGCGATCCAAGGGCATGCGTGAGAAGCTCTTTGATGGCATCGCGGTAATGCCCAACCAACTCTTGTGTTACTTGAGGCGAGTGCACCCTTATCGAGAGTACTCGCTCTCGAGGGGTATCCGGTTTCGTTTTCGATTCGATATGTATCCACGCGAGATTCGAATGTGCTTCCTCAGCCAAGCTCACCGCGATATCCCCCGCATCGGGGTGGTGCGTATCGCCACTCTCGGGCTGCGCTATTGTTCGTTCTAATTTTGCTTTTGCATGCCAGGTGCCGGGAGGCAGCTTCGAGTGTCCGAATGCCACAGCATTCAATTCGAGTTTTGCGAGCTGAAACATGCCTATCAACTCGGGGAGATCGGGGAATCCAATTTCACTGCAGCGGGCATGCACTCCTCCATGCTTTCCGATTGATAGATCATGTCGCACACTTGCCTTTTTGAGATCCCTGCGAAGGTTTTTTTCATGCTTTGGTTCGGCCTGCGATCCGACGCGCTGGCCCCACATTTCTAGTTCGCTCATATGAATGGGAGAAAAGTACGCTAACGTACCAACCTTCCCCTTTTCCGTCAAGAATCCGCGTTTTCAGGATTTTGCATCAGGCGTTCTTTCCGTGGCATTTCTTGTATTTCTTTCCGCTGCCGCACGGGCACGGATCGTTGCGGCCGACCTTGTCGCTGTGAATCGGGGCATTGGCGCCTGTCGGAGCCTTTGATCGCGGGGCCATGAGCGGAGAGAGGCCGTCGGCGAGTTGTTCCATCTGCCCTTGCGGGAGCGCGTGGGACTGCGTGGGGACGAACGACGCCGTGTCCACGCCGGTCTTCGCGAGTTCTCCCTCGATCTGCGCGGCGTTGGTCTGCAGCGCCTCGGCGGCCTCCGCCTCCGCTTCCCTCTGTTCCATGAGGCGCACCGCTTCCGGCGAGAATTGTCCGAAGTCGGCCTGGAGCGCGGCGCGGGTGATAGTGGCGTTGATGGTTGCGAGGAGTTGCTGGAAGCGACGGAAGCCCTGATCTTGATACTCAATCAACGGATCGCGTTGCGCGTATCCAGCGAAGGCCACTTGTTCGCGAAGGTGCGACATGTCGTCGATGTGATCCATCCAGTGCGAATCGATGGAGCGCAGTGTCACGATGTTCTCGGCGTTCGTCAGCGTCTGCGGATCGAACTCCTCGCACTTCTTCTCATACGCGTCGCGCACGAGCGCGATGAGCGCCACTCGCAGCTTCTCATTGTCGTTGAAGGAGAGGACGAACTTCTCCGTCACGACCTTGGCGAAGTCCTCGTGCATTCCCGCGAAGTGATCGCAGAGCCCCTTCACATTCCACTCCTCCGGATCGATGGAGGAGGCGTGAAGCATATAGACCGTCTCGACTTCCTTCTGCATACCCTCGACGATTTCCTGATGGAGAGGGGAATCCGTTGCCTGTTCATTGTCCACCGCCGTCTGCTCCGCCTCCGCGATCTTCTCGAGGATCTTCTGGCGTCGCTTGTAGATGATTTCGCGGTGCTTGTTCATCACATCGTCGTACTGCAGCACGTGGCGGCGGATGTCGAAGTTGCGACCCTCCACCTTCTTCTGCGCGCCTTCGATGGAGCGGCTCACCATGCCGCTCTCGAGCGGCACGTCGTCGGGAACTTTCAATCGTTCCATCATCGCCTTCAGACGGTCTCCGCCGAAGAGGCGCATGAGGTCGTCCTCCATCGAGACGAAGAACTGGCTCTCTCCGGGATCGCCCTGACGTCCGGCTCGTCCGCGCAACTGATTGTCGATGCGCCGCGCCTCGTGGCGTTCCGTGCCGAGGATCGTGAGACCGCCGAGCTCCGTCACGCCTGCGCCGAGCTTGATATCGGTACCGCGTCCTGCCATGTTCGTCGCGATCGTGACTGTTCCCTTTTGGCCTGCGTTGGCCACGATCTCCGCTTCCTTCTCGTGCTGCTTGGCGTTGAGAACCTGGTGCGGGACTCTGAGCTCGTCGAGGAGGATGCTCATCACCTCGGACTTCTCCACGGAGGTCGTGCCGATCAAGACCGGCTGGCCGCGGTCGTATTTCTCCTTCGCGATCTTCGCGACGGCACGGAACTTCGCACTCACGCTCTTGTAGATCGCATCCGTCTTGTCGTTGCGGATCATCGAGCGGTGCGTGGGGATGACGATCGTGCGCAGCTTGTAGATCGATTCGAATTCCTCCTCTTCCGTCTTCGCCGTTCCCGTCATGCCGGCGAGCTTCTTGAAGAGGCGAAAGTAATTCTGGAAGGTGATCGTAGCGAGCGTCTTCGATTCACGCTGCACCTCCACGCGCTCCTTGGCCTCGATCGCCTGATGGAGACCGTAGCTGTAGCGCCGTCCCGGCATGAGGCGGCCGGTGAATTCGTCGACGATGATCACTTCGTTGTCCTTCACGATGTAGTCGACGTCGCGCTTGAAGATCGCATGCGCCTTGAGCGACTGCTCGATGTGGTGCACCTCCTCGAAGCCGCGCTCGGTGTAGATGTTTTCGACGCCGAGCATCTGCTCCATATGTTTGATGCCCTCCTCCGTCAGGACTGCCGTGCGCTGCTTCTCGTCGACGGTGTAATCCTTGTCTTTCTCAAGCTGTCCCGCGAGTTGCGCGTACTGGTTGTACTTGCTCGTCGATTCCTCCGCGGGTTGGCTGATGATGAGCGGCGTGCGCGCCTCGTCGATGAGGATGGAGTCCACCTCGTCGACGATTGCGTAGTGGAGACCGCGCTGCACCTGTCGCGAGACGGCGGTCGCCATGTTGTCGCGCAGGTAGTCGAAGCCGAATTCGCTGTTTGTGCCGTACGTGACGTCCGCGTCGTAGGCTGCCTTGCGGACGTCGTTGGAAAGTCCGTGCACGACGACGCCGACCGTGAGGCCGAGCGCCTTGTAGAGCATGCCCATCCAAGTCGCGTCGCGCCTCGCGAGGTAGTCGTTGACCGTCACGACGTGCACGCCCTTCCCTTCGAGTGCGTTGAGGTAGACCGGCAGCGTGCAGACGAGTGTCTTTCCTTCCCCCGTTCTCATTTCTGCGATGCATCCTTTATGCAGCGCGATGCCGCCGAGGATTTGCACATCGAATGGCACCATGTCCCAACCGAATTCCTGCTTGCCCATCGTCTCCTTCCTCCCCGATTCCTTCAGGAGTTCGCAGGCGCGCACCGCCGTCGCGAACGCTTCCGGCAGGATGTCGTCGGTGGTCTCGCCCTTGGCGATGCGGTCGCGGAATTCCTGCGACTTCACGGGCAGCGTCTCGAGCGTGAGGTTGCGGATCGCATCGGTTTTTCGCGTCTCATTGACCTTCACGACGAGGGGCGCGAGCTTGCGCAGTTCCTTCTTGTTGGAGTCTCCGAGCAGCCGATTGAGGGTATCCATCAATGCCATTGCGACGAAGAATAGCAGGAAATGCGGTGAGTTTCAGGGGAAAGGGGGAGGATTCCGAGGATGAGAGGAAAACAGGCTCACCAGCCGCGGCCGTACCACGGCAAGAGCGTTTGCTTCTCGTATTTCAAGGATTCGACGAAGTCGGGGAGGATCACTGCAATATCTCTCATCTTCGCGCGCTCGCCGCCCGCGGCGGTCACGGCTGCCTCATGCTCGGGGATGAGCTCACCTGCCCACGGGAGCCCTTTTGGAAAATCGGCGGTCAGTGCATCGAGCGTCAGGAGCGTCGCCTCCGGGTACCGATCGCGCATCGTTCCAAACCCCCTCACGAAGAGCTGCATTTTCTTCGTGGAGTGAAGCCAGAGGAACCCTTCGACAAGCTCAGGGTGACATACTCGTACGCGCGTCGCGTACAGGTCGCTCAGGTGCACCGCAGCCACCGGAATATTTAATGCGTAGGAGAGCGTGTTCGCGAAAGCGACGGCGACGCGCAGACTCGTGAATCCCCCGGGTCCGATCACGCAGGCGATTCGTTCGATACTTTCCTGCTTCCATCCCGCGTCATCGAGTACTTTGGTGAAGAGCGGAACGAGATCGGAGTCCGAAATGCGATGGTCAACGGCTGCGGAGGCAACGACGCGAGAAGCATCGATGCAGGCGAGTGAGCCCATGTGCGAGGCGAGATTGAGGAAGAGGGTTCGGAAAGACATAAGACGTAAGATGAAAGATGTAAGATAGGGGAGGGCTTTCATCTTTCGTCTCACATCTTACATCTCACATGCCGTCTCTCTCCATCATCATTCCCACCTACCAACGCCCGGACATCCTCCGCGAGTGTCTGCTCAGGATCGAAGCGCAGACGATTCGCGATCAGCTTGAAGTCATCGTCGTGAGTGACGGGGAGGATGCGAGGACGCGTTCGCTCTTCGCGGATATTTCATTCCCCTTCCCGCTCAATTTCTCGTCGGTTCCAAAAAGCCAACAGGGCGTGGCGCGCAATCGGGGAGTGGAGAGGGCGCAAGCTCCATACGTCCTCTTCATCGGTGACGACATGTTCCTCGAGCGCGATGCGTGCGAGAAGCATCTGCAGAGTCACAGAGAGGGGGAGCCGCGCGCGGTGCTCGGCCACGTCGCCTGGGATCCGGCAGTTGGCATCACTCCTGCAATGCAATGGCTCGATCGCACGGGGTGGCAATTCGGGTACAAGTTCCTCTCGCCGTATGCTCACAAGGAAATCCCATCCGAGATCCAGCACCGCTTCACCTACACATCCCAAATCAGTCTGCCGCTGGAGATCGCACGTCGATTCCCCTTCCGCGAAGACGCAGTCCTCTACGGATGGGAAGACATCGAGTGGGGGATGCGACTGAAGGATGCGGG
>CAIJNU010000125.1 GCA_903822115.1 uncultured Candidatus Peregrinibacteria bacterium | reverse complement strand
CTCGTATTGCTACGATCGCGCGACTTGCATGTGTTAGGCGCACCGCCAGCGTTCACTCTGAGCTAGGATCAAACTCTTCAAAATGATTCCTAGTGATCAAAGATCACTGGTCTCCCTGTAACGATGCAAAGCACCAGATACAGGATTGACTCATTGTTTGAAATCGCGAGTCGACGATTTGTACTCTAAGAAATAGTGGTTGGTCTGTGCTATTGGTTCCTCTTCGCGCCGAGGATTGATGAAGTTATTGATAGTGTGGGGAAGACGTAAGATGCAAGACGTTAGATGTAAGTGATTTCGAGAAATACTTACATCTTATGTCTAACGTCTCCCATCTCCCTTCCACCTTGTTTCAACTTCAACAAACTCAGAGCAAAGAGAAACCAAAGACAGACCGGGACTTTCTCTACTACACGATGCTGTGAAGGAGCTGAACTCATTCACCCTGAGCTTGTCGAATGGGTGAAGGAGCTAGAAAAAACTTCTTCGCCCGCCACCTCCGAATTCTCTCGCCGGTCGGGTGAAGGAGCTTCAAAGCGGGCTTCTCTGTCTCTGAAAAACCATAGGAGAGAAGCGAGCCGAGTCATCTTACCCGCGTCTGTATCGAGGTCAAGCGCGGAAAATGAAAAATGTGGGAGGGGGAGGGGGCAAAGCGGCAATTGACAGACGGACGGATTGCTCTAAAGTATTTGCAGATGCACCAGTTCATCTCCACGACCAAGAAGATGAAGAAGCCCACCCCCCGCGGGACGGACGGCTGCTAGTGCTCTGCGAGAATCGCAATCCAGCCCCTTCCCGCACAAAGGGGTTTTTCTTTATTATTTCCCTCCTCTCTTATGGACACTCCATCCCCTGACCGACGCCCCGGCCGCGACATCCTCCGGGATGCCACCCTCGTGGTCACGAAGATTGGCGGCGAGAACGCTCCAAGTCTGCGCGACAACTTCCGTACGATCAGTGCGCGACGTGCTGAGGGAAAGAAGCAAATCCTCGCGTTCTCCGCGCTGCGCAGCACCAGCAGTGATGATAATTTCTATACGCATCCATCTGCTGCCGACCGCGATGCCTCCGATCACATCAAACCGGGATTCAACACCACCTCTCACTTGATCGAGCTCGGCAAGAGACTGAGGACCGGCGACCTTGATACTGCGACGGAACTGCTAATGCGCGTCTGCGGCTTCATGAAAAAGAGTATCGAACGGGAATTGATCGACGAGGAAGATGAAGAGCAACTCATCCTGTGCCTGCATGCGGTTATCGATCGTGTCATAAAGGAATTCCACCAGCGCATGGAGCGACAAGGAAATAGGAAAATATTGGAGATCGGAAAAGATTGGCTGCTCAAGGATGACGAAGGAATCGTCTCCATCACCGGACTCGGTGAGCGCCTCGCGCAGGAGATTTACCAGGAATATTTCACGCAGCGTGGCCTTGCATCTCGGCCGCTCCCCTCGCAGGGACTGGAAGAGGTGTGGGGCGCAGACCCGGAGGAGACGGGAAGAAGTGCGGAGCGGATGGGGGCTGCGATCGATGCGTTGCAGACTCTCGTGCGGGATCGCATCGCCGCGCTCCTTCCTGAGAGCGATGTGATTGTATCCGGGGGGTATCTGCCGGCTCTCGGCAGTCAGCGCGGGTACGGCGACAAAACCGGTGCGCTCCTCGCATGTGCTTCGCGGGAGATCGAGGAACGCATGGCGTACCTGATTGAGAAACGTTCTCCGATACGCAGCGCGGATCCACACGTCATTCCGTCGGCGAGAGTGGTGGGAGAGATGACATACGACCTCGCCATGGAAGCATTCGGCAATATCCATGGCGCGGACGGCAAAGCGATCCATCCAGAAGCGCTCGCCATGCTCGCTCACGCCGGCATCGAGACACTCGTTCTCAACCCTTCAAATGTTGAAGCGGGTGTGACGCGCATTCATGCGTACGAACCCGAACCTCGCGGCATCGAAATCGTCGCGTCGCGTCCGATGCCCGTGGCACTGCAGGTGCAATCCACCAAGATGTTCGGCAGTACGGAATTCGCTGAGCAGATGTCCGCATGGTTCTCGTCGCGCGGCATCTCCATCGATCAGATCTTCGCGACCGAAGTGACGATCACCTTCACCTTCACGAACGACAGCATGAGGGAAATCCGGGCAGAGGAATTTCAACGATACCTCGCAACGCGTTTCGCGGATCATGATCTGAAGCTCTCCGTCATCAAGGATCGCTCCCTGCTCTTCTGTCTCGGTAACGACCTGAGCGGCCTCGCTTCATTCGAGCAGATCGTGCGGGGACTGCGCGAGGCGGGCGTGCCGGATGTGGACGCCATCACGCGCAGCACACGGCAGGTCATCTCCTTCATGGTGGATCACCCCATAGCGGATGCGGCGCTGAAATCGCTTCACCACGTCTGCATCGAGGAACGGGAATCCCCGTAAGGATCACTTGACGTCCTTTCCTGGCCTCGGTAGGGTTTCCAGGCTTTTGATTCCCTCGCGCCCCTTGGCGTCAGGTTTACCCACGAATCATGCCTGAGATTTCTGCGACTTCGGAGGACACGCGCATCTACGAGTGGTGCATCCTGTATCCCTACCTTCTCGGTCAGAAGGAGGAGCGGGAATTCTTCAAGGAGGTTGAGGATCTCTTCGCCGAAGTCGGCGCGAAGATGGTGGCCAAGGATCTCTGGGGCCGCCGCGGTCTCGCCTACCCCGTGAAGGGGGCGAAGGAGGGATGCTTCGCCGTGTATCACTACGAGATGGATCCCGCCAAAGTTCGCGAAGTCGACGTGGCTCTGCGCATCATGAAGGGTGTGCTCCGCCACATGTTCCTCAAACCGCCGAAGCACTACCACATCGTGAAGTTCTCGGAGACCTACGAACAGTGGCTGAAGGATCGGGAGACGACGGAGGAAGTGCGCGTTCGCGAGCAAGAGGAAAAAGTGAAGGAACAGGTCGCACGCAAGGCGAAGAGGCAGGCGAAGCTCGTCACCTCCGAGCGCAAGAAGACGAAGGAGCCCGCCCTCGAAGCCGAGGATCTCACACAGAAAATTGAGGAACTGATCTCGGACGATTCCCTTAACAACCTCTGACATGGCCTCCCCGAATCACCACCACCAGCACCAGGGCAAGCAACAGCAGCAGCGTCGCCCCGACCCCCGTCTCAAGACGTGCCCCTTCTGCGAGCACAACACCCTGTACCTCGACTACAAGGACTATCCGAGGATCAAGCCGTACCTCGATTACTTCGGCAACATCCGCAATCGCTACTACACCGGTGTGTGTCTCCGCCATCAGAAGATGCTCAAGCAGGCGATCGAGCGCGCGAGGTTCATGGCGATGGTGAGTTACAGGAAGTGAGGCTTGTGAGGTGTGAGATGTAAGACATAAGACGTGAGTGAATATTTTTCTATTTTTCTTGTATCTAACATCTTATATCTTACATCTCGTATGTCAGGTCACTCCAAATGGGCAAACATCCGCGTAAAGAAAACAGCTCAGGATGCCAAACGCGGAAAGGTCTTCACACGCCACGCACGATTGATCGAAATCGCAGCGCGCTCCGGCGGCGGCGATCCCTCGACGAATCCCAGCCTCCGCACGGCGATCGACAACGCCAAGGAGGACTCGGTGCCAAACGCTAATATCGAACGCGCGATCAAGAAGGGAACCGGTGAATTGAAGGGAGAGCAAATGCGCGAAATACTGTTCGAAGCCTACGGCCCCGCCAAGACGGCGTTCATCATCGAGTGTCTCTCCGACAACCGCAACCGCACGATCGCCAACGTGAAGAACATCGTCTCCAAGCACGGCGGCCACATGGCGGAGGGCGGAGCGGTGGCGTGGCTCTTCGAGCGAAAGGGGCTCGTGATGGCCGAGCTGCCGAAGCCCAATCCCACGCCGGAGAAGATCGAGGAGTTGGAACTCGAGGTGATCGATTTCGGCGCCGAGGACTTCGAAGTGGGCGAAGGGATGCTGCGCGTCGTCACATCGATGGGCGATTGGTCGCAGACACGAGACTTCCTGAAGAAGAACGGCTGCACGATCCTGAGCGCCGGCCTCTCGTACCTTCCGAAACAGAAAGTGGCGATCGCCGACGAGGCGACGGCGAAGAAGGTGGAGGACTTCGTCGAAAAGATCGAGGAGGATGAGGATGTCTCGCAGGTGTATACGAACGCGGAGGCGTAGATGTGAGCATCGCGCTCACTGCCCTCCCCCGATATCCACCGGAACGCCTCCCGCAGGCGGCGCCGTGCTCGAGCCAACGGTCACGGTCACCTGATCGGAATTCGTCTTGCCGTTCTCATCAGTGACGACCGCGCGAACGGTGTGCGAGCCCAAAGCAAGATCGGCGGGCAGAGTGTATGTGAGTTCGTAGGGAGACCTCGGCGAGCGAGCAAGGAGGATCGCATCAAGGTAGAACTCCACGTACTTCACGCCGGCAGACGATGCCGCATCCGCAGAGAGGAAGATCTTCGATCCGGGGACGACGGTCTGCCCTTCCTGTGGCTGCGAGAGTCGAACCTGCGGGAGGCTCGTGTCCTCCGTAAAGCGGAACGTCACTGTATCGGTGGCGGTATTGAAGTACTTGTCGGTGAGAATGACTTGCAAGGTGTGCGACGCGTTCTTGTCGATCGACTTCGGCATGCGCAGGGAGATATCGAAGGGCTGCCGCGGAACCTGGCCCAGCGGTTTTCCATCCACGAGGAAGGTCATGCCGCTCGCGGTCGATCCGACGGTGAACGTCACCTGCGGCTTGAAGACGGGATACGATGCGACGCCGCCATTCGTCGGAGAGAGGATGTGCACCTGCGGCTTGGTCAATCGCCCCGGCGTCTTCGTGATGTCGCACTTCTCCGGAGGGAGGAGCGGAAGCGGAAGCGTCCCTCCCGTCCCGCCTCCCACCGATGCGCTCTTCGCCCAATCCTGCACGCCCTGTTCCCACAGCGGCCATCGATCGCCCAAAATGCTGTGAGGCAAAAAGAAGCTGCGTTTCTCCTGAGCCTCCACGGGACAACTGTCCGATGCGAGCATGCCCGTGACTTTGTCGACAAGAACCGATGCGCATGCGGAATCGCCCTGTGTCGGCGCGTGTTCGGAGAGGAAGACATCCGCCCTGCGCTCATTGACCGGCGTGCACTCGGAGGGGAGATCTCCAGAGAGTAGCGAAATCTGCGGCTGCACGATCCCCGACGGAACGGGGAACGCCGTGGCGAGCGGCTGACCCTCTTTCTGCAGCGCCGCGAGCGCATGGATCATGAAGTCCTTCCAGATCGGCGCGGCGACATTGAGACCGTCGGCCTTGTCCGAGAGCGGGCCGCTGTTCGCGTTGCCCACCCACACGCCGGCTGCGAGGTCGGGCGTGTAGCCCATCGTCCAGAGATTGTCGGGCTTGCGATTGTTGCAGACGTTCGTGTCGGTATTGCGATCGAGACACTTGTCGCTCGTTCCGGTCTTCGCCGCCGCTTGGAAACCGGGAATGGTGAGCATGCTCTGCCAGTAAGGAGTCGGACGGACGGATGCGTCGCTCAAAACCGACGTGATCTGGTAAGCGATACGCGAATCGAGAACCTGCTGCCCCGTTTCATCGGGAGGAGGAAGATTCAAGGGAATGATGGAGCCGTGCTTATCGCGAACGTCGATGATGCTCGTGGGAGATTTCTCGATGCCGCCGTCCGCGAACGTGCTGTATCCGTTCGCCATTTCCAGAAGCGGCGTCTCACCCGCCCCGATGGCGAGCGGCCAACCGTAATCAAACGGCTTCGTCTTCGAATATTCCTCCTTCTTCAACCTCGGCGTCGGCGCGCCCATCCTCGCCGCGAGATCGAGCACCGGCTCCTCTCCTCCCGCCATAAAGAATCCCTTGATGGCCGGAATGTTTCGAGAGGCGCCGATCGCCTGACGGATATTCATAAGTCCCCAGAACTTCCCGTCAAAATCCTGCGGCGTATCGGTGCCAAACTTCGTCGCCACGTCGTACACGACGGTTGCGGGGCTGTAGCCCTTCTCGAAAGCCGCGGCGTAGACGAAGGGCTTGAAGCTCGATCCCGGCTGGCGCGGCGTCTGGGCCATATCGATGCGCGCCTCACTCCCACTGCTCGTATAGCTCGTATTCCCGACGTACGCGAGGATTTGCTTCGTCTTCGCATCGAGCGCGACGAGCGCAATGTTCTTTGCGCCGTAGAGGCGGAGGTAGTCATCCTTGTGCAGCGCGACGGCCGCTTCCGCCGCCTGCTGGAGATTCCAGTCGAGCGTCGTCTTGATCACCAATCCTCCCTGCTCCAGCAGCCCCTTATCGGCGTTCTTCTCGAGGAGCGATTCGATTTGGTCCTTCACCCAGAGCACAAAGTACGGCGCGCGAATATTTTCCCTCAGCGGCTTGAACGTCATCTTCTTGAGTTCGCCCACCGCTTTCTCGCGTTCCGCCGGTTTGATGAAGCCCTGCTCCTCCATGTTCTTGAGCACCTGATCCGCTCT
>CAIJNU010000124.1 GCA_903822115.1 uncultured Candidatus Peregrinibacteria bacterium | reverse complement strand
TTCGGTTGATAGCGCCTGCCTAGCGGCTCGCCGAAGCTTTTCGCAGCTGGCCACGTCCTTCATCGGAATGCAGAGTCGAGGCATCCGTGTGATGCGATGAGTAACATTTTCATGCCCCACACCCGAAGGTGCAGGGTCTACTGTTGGTGTGCTACGACCTGTTCAGAGTCGAGCAACACAACAAATTAATTGTGTCCTTCCCTCAACGGTAGTTGAGGGGGAAATTTCAATAGATCTTTCTTCAAATTTCTACGAGCCGATGCTTTCAATGAGCATCGATGAGGAGCCGACCCGAACGGTTCTCATCCCGCTTGGCTGCAGGAGAGGAGAATTCTTTCACCCCGCACTTGCGGGATAAAAAAAGCGGGTGGCTTGCGCGCACCCGTAGAATTAGTCGTTTTTTCTCGACACTAATCCTGCGGGTGATCGCGTCTCACCATAAAGCCGCGTCATTTTACGCTCCGACTCATGAGGGTCAAGAAGAAAAGAAATAAATCCCTATTCCTGTAAGCGGGTTCTCCGCTCTTGGAAGGAAGCCGCCATCTCCGCAAAGGGAAGCAGTTGTACACGGATTTGATTAAGCCGTTCCAGCGCAGATCCCGCAGTGGGGCCGAAGTCGCCTCTTAGAACATTGAGCCGACTCCGAGCAATAGCAGCAATTCCCTCTGGCGAATGCCCCTCTCCCAGATCCAAACCGTCTCTGCACGCGGCTTGTATGCGTAACCCAATCGCTGCAATCTCATTCATCAGATTTGCTGAATCGTCATCTCCATGCACCACGGTGATGAAGTTTCCAAATGCCGTCTCTTCCTGATGTTGGCCATAGATCGTCCGGGCAATTTCCGGAATGAAGCTGTCGTCGGGAAGGGGCATGGATAGGCGGGCAAAGGGATCAATTTTATCCTCCCCGAAACAGGCCGCAAGCCCGAGGGATTGCCGCCTGCTTGGAGGAATATCGATTCAGGCTTGGGGTGTCTCCACCGCGCTACCCTTCTTGGGCGAGAGGAGGACGAGGCGGTCGACGATGATTTCGGTTCGACTCTGGGGCTGGCCCTTCGTCTTCTCCCACTTGCTGGTGTGGAGACGGCCTTCGGCATAGAGCGGAGCGCCCTTCTTCACCGTCTTGGCGGTGAATTCGGCGAGGGGACCGAAGCAAACGAGTCGGTGATATTCCGGCTCGCGCTGGATCTCGCCTTTGTCGTCCTTGCGGACTTGGTCCGTGGCAAAGCCGAGCGCGACGAGGGGTGTGCCAGACTTCGTCGCACGGACCTCGGGATCGTGGGTGACGTTGCCAAGCAGCGTGACACGATTGACGGTGAACATAAAAAGAGGGGGGAAAGGAGTAGAGAAGGAAAAGACTAAATGATGAAAGGAACCTGCAAGGACATGCGACATGTATCTGCCAAATCCCCCATCGATCTTTTCCCTTGGACCAGAGAAAAAATCTGTTCTTTGGCACCGTGAAACTGCAACGAAGAACGGCCCTCTCGGATATGTATATTGCTCAGTATTTCCACTACTGACACACAATAGAGTTTGCTAACCACAAAGACCGTATATGCTAATCGTATGATCGTGATGAAATTCGGCGGAACGTCGGTGGGTAATGCGCAGGCCATTGCGCATGTGGCCGACGTGGTGCAAGCATCGCGTGCACGCACGCCGATCGTCGTCGTCTCCGCCATCGCGAAGATGACGGATGCGTTGATCAGACTTGCGCACGAATCAGTGGAAGGGAAGGAAGGCGATATGTTGAATCTCATTCGTTCGGTCCACCATCAGACAATCGAAGATTTGGGACTTTCACAAAATATCTGTGCACAAGAATTGGCCGAACTCGAACGGCTTGCGGGCGAATCTCGCGGGAAACCGCTCGACGTGAAGCAGCTTGATCTCTTCCAATCCTTTGGGGAGCGTATGAGCGCGAGGATCGTCGCGGCGCAACTTTCGAAAAACGGTATCGCGTCACGCGCGTTCGATGCGTGGGATATCGGCATGATTACCGACGATCATTTCGGCGACGCGGAGCCGCTGCCGACGTCGTATGCGCATATGCGTGAGGCGATCGCGAAAATCGATGAGGTACCGGTCATCACGGGCTTCATCGGGAAGACCGAAGCGGGCGCGGTGACTACGCTCGGCCGCGGCGGCACCGACTACACGGCCGCGATCATCGGCGCTGCGGTCGGCGCAGAAGTGATTCAGATATGGAAGGAAGTCGACGGCATCATGACGACCGATCCGCGCATCGTCCCGGAAGCACGCGTCGTTCCCGAGCTTGCCTTCGAAGAGGCGTGCGAGTTGGCGTATTTCGGTGCAAAAGTCCTGCATCCAAAGACCATCATGCCCGCGATGAAAGCGCACATACCCGTGGAAGTGCGCAACACCTTCAAGCCGGATTTGCCGGGCACAACCATCGTTTCAGCCTTCGCGGAGAGAAAGGGAAAGAGCGCGACCGTCGAGGCGCTGACTATCAAGCGTAACGTCACGATGCTGCACATCTACTCACCGGAATTCTTCGACGGCAGCGGCCTGATGGCGCGCATCTTCAGTGTGCTGGAAGCGCACCGCATCAGCGTGGATGTGATCGCGACGTCGGTGGCGAGCGTCTCGTTGACTATCGATCACAACGACGAGCTTGAGACGATCGCGAAGGAGCTTGCCGATACCGGTGAAATCACGATCGAGACCGGCAAGGCGATCGTCTGTGCGGTCGGCGGCAGCGTCAATGCGGCAGGTGTTGCCGGCCAAATGTTCGGCTTTCTCGGTTCGGCAGGTATCAATATTTCAGTCGAGATGATCTCCCAGGCCGCTGGCGGTGTAAGCATCACGTTCGTCGTCGAGGAGAAAGACGCCGAGCAGGCGGTGAAGGTGTTGCATAAGGAATATATCGAGCGTGCGAAAAGATAGATCCGGCATTCATTGAGCCACGTGCCAGCGAAATAGATGCGATTGCCGCAGACCTTACAAGAGGCGGAGTTGCATCCGAAACGGTGGTGTATTATACGCACATGAATAAAATACGAGTCGGGATCTTGGGCGCAACGGGGATGGTGGGGCAGCAGTATGTAAGTCTCTTGGAGGGGCATCCGTGGTTCGAGGTGACGCATGTCGTGGCGTCGCCGTCATCGGCGGGGAAGTCGTATGCGGAGGCGGTGAAAGGTCGCTGGCATATGAAGAAAGACATTCCCGCGGGCGTCGCCGGGCTTGTCGTGCAGTCGGTTGAGAATCTCGACGCGGTGAAAGATTGCGATTTTGTGTTTTCGGCGCTCGATTCTGATATTGCCAAGATTTGGGAAGAGAAGTACGCCGAGGCGGGCATCCCGGTCGTCTCGAACGCATCGACGCATCGGCATACGAAAGACGTGCCGATGATCATGCCGGAGGTCAATCCGCATCATCTTGATATCATCAAAGAACAGCAAAAGGCGCGCGGGTGGAGCCGCGGTTTCATCGTTGTGAAGCCCAATTGCTCCATTCAGAGCTATGTCGCGCCTTTGGCCGCGCTGCATAAAGACTTCAAACTCAAGTCAGTCATCGTGACGACTATGCAGGCTATTTCCGGCGCCGGGTTTCCGGGTGTTGCCTCGTATGACATCCTCGATAATGTGGTGCCGTTTATTGGCGGCGAGGAAACGAAGTCGGAAATTGAGCCGCGAAAGATCCTGGGAAGCATCAAAGACGGCGCGTTCGTCTACGACGAATCATTCACCATTTCCGCGCACTGCAATCGTGTGCCGACCATCGACGGCCACTTGGCGACCGTCTCGTTTACCTGCGAGACGAAGCCGAGCCGCGAAGACATTCTCGTGCGCTGGAAGAATTTCCGCGGTGTGCCGCAAGAGTTGAATCTGCCGTTTGCGCCGAAACAGGCGATCATCTATCGCGAAGAAGAGAACCGCCCGCAAGTGCGGCTTGATCGCGATACCGATAAAGGCATGGCCGTCACCGTCGGCCGCCTGCGCGAAGATCCGGTTATGCAATGGAAATTCGTCGGCCTCTCCCACAACACCATCCGCGGAGCAGCGGGCGGCGGGATTCTCATTGCGGAGCTTTTGCGCGCGAACGGTTATATCGGCTAATTTTTTCTTTTGACGCCCCGGCCCGCTGCCGTATCATGCGCGGCATAGTTTAGCGATATGCATATGGCGAAAAAAAGTAACAATCTGGCAGTCAAGAAAGCACCAATGAGGGGGGTGAACAACAAGGGAACGGTGCTGATCATCGGCGCGGGCGGCGTCGGGAGCGTGACGGCGCACAAGTGCGCGATGAATACGAAGGTGTTTACGAAGATACACTTGGCGAGCCGCTCAATCGAAAAACCGAACGCCATCAAAAAGTCGATCAAGAAGCGTTTCGGTGTCACCATCCAGACGCATGTCGTCGATGCCGATAAGGTCAAGCAGGTCGTCGCACTCATCAAGAAGGTGAAGCCGGAGGTGGTCATCAACGTGGCGCTGCCATATCAGGATCTTGTCATTATGGAGGCGTGCTTGCAGACGAAGGTGCACTACATCGACACCGCCAACTATGAGCCGAAGGACAAGGCACATTTCGAATACAAACAGCAGTGGGCGCTCGATAAGAAGTTCAAGAAAGCGGGAGTCATGGCTGTCCTGGGCGCCGGGTTCGATCCGGGTGTCAGCAACGCCTATTGCGCCTACGCCCTCAAGAAATATTTCGACACCGTTCGCTTCGTCGATATTGTCGATGCGAACGCGGGCGCGCATGAGAAAGCCTTCGCAACGAATTTTAACCCGGAGATTAACATCCGCGAAGTGACGCAAGTTGTCCGCCACTTCGAAAAAGGCAAGTGGATAGAGACGCCGCCGATCATGAACGCAGGCAGCGTGCATTTTAGCTTCGACTACCCGGTCGCGGGACCGAAGGAGAGCTATCTTCTCTTTCATGAAGAAATGGAATCGCTTGCCAAGAATTTGCCAGGCTTGGAGCGTCTGCGATTCTGGATGACGTTCGGCGAAAATTATCTCAACCACTTGCGCGTCATGCGCAATATCGGCATCGACAGCATCAAGCCGATCGACTTCCAGGGCAAGAAAATCGTGCCGATGGAATTCCTCAAGGCGCTTCTGCCCGACCCGGCCTCGCTTGCGACCAACTACAGCGGCAAGACAGTCATCGGTTGCATCGTTACCGGCATCAAAGATGGTCAGGAGAGTACGAAGTTCATCTACAACATCTGCGACCATGCCAAGACGTTCAAGGAAGTCGGCTCGCAAGCCGTCTCCTACACCGCAGGCGTCCCGCCGATGGTCGCAGCTATGATGCTCATGTCAGGGAAATGGAACGGTGCCGGCGTCTACAACGTCGAACAGCTCGACCCGGAGCCGTTTCTCGAATCGCTTTCCCGCAACGGATTGCCGTACGAAGTCATCGACCGCCAGCCATTGCCGGATACGGTATAGTGCCTCTTTGAAGAGCACATCTCCTCACGGTCTTTCCGTTTTTGGTCTATGCGTCACCGGTCACCGTCAGCCATCGATACGACACGCATCCAAACGCCAGCTTTTGTGATTGAGGAAGACGTCCTCCGGCATAATCTCGGCATCCTCAAGCGCGTCAAAGACGAAACGGGGTGCAAGATGTTTCAGGCGCTCAAAACATGGTCGACGTGGCCGTTGTTTAGTATCACGAAGGAATACCTAGACGGCACGGAGGCGAGTTCTTTGAACGAGGCGCGGCTCGGATTCGATGAGTTCAATCACGAGGTGCATATGTTCGCCCCGGCATATAGCGAGCGCGAGTTTCCCGAAATAATGAACTACAGCAGCACGATCATATACAACTCGTTCGTGCAGTGGGAAAAGTTCAAGCCGATGGTGGATGAGTACGCCAGGAAAACCGGAAAGCACATTGAGTGCGGCTTACGTATCAATCCCGAATGGATGAGCACGGATGAGCATGGTGGCTTGTGGTCGCCGTGCGCTCCCGGCTCGAGGCTCGGCATCCGTATCAGCGAGTTCAAGGAGGCGCTTGCAAAGGATCCGAATGCACTCGACGGCATAAGCGGGCTGCATTTTCATATCTTTTTCGATAAGACGTTCGCCAACCTGAAAGAGGCGCTTGGCGCCGTGGAGGAGAAGTTTGGCGCATATTTTCCGCAGATGAAATGGGTCAACTTCGGCGGCGGACAGAAGATGACGGATGATGACTATGATGTCGAGGGGCTGATACGGCTCGTTAACGAATTCCAGAAGCGCTATGGCGTAACCGTACACATGGAACCCGGCGCGGCTATCGTGAAAAACGCGGGAGTGTTGGTGGCGACGGTCCTGGATGTGGTCAATCGCGACGACGTCGAATTCAAGATTGCCATTCTCGACATGTCATTCAACGCGCATATGCCGGATTTTCTGTTGAGTCCCGACCTGGACATGCCGGTTACCGGTGCAACGATCGTGCGCGACGAAGCCGATCTCAAGAACCACGCGCATCTATACCGCCTCGCGGGCGGCACGTGTGTCTCCGGCGATCAACTCGGCCACTACCATGCCTTCGATCGCGAACTGAAGCCGGGCGACAAGATCGTTATGGAAGACGCCATTCAGTACAACCTGGTGCAGTGCACGATGTTCAACGGAGTGCAGCATCCTGATATTGTGCTGTGGAAGAATGGCAGCGGTGAGCTCGTGCGTCGCTTTTCGTATGAAGACTATCGGGCACGGATGGGATGAAAATGCGGCTCGATGGACAAATACGATGAAGTTTTAGCGATATCACGGCCGTTCTGTTGTGCCGTGAAACTGCAATGAAGAACGGCCCCTCTCGGAGCCGTCCTCACTGTTCACTTCTCATTGTCCATTATCCATTGGTCACCCGCCTCTCACGCATCCTCCATCGCCTCTTCACTCGCTGCCTCCGTCATCTCTGCCTTGGCAGTCTCGCCGCTGGCTTCGACTTCCTCGCCTTCCTCGATACCCGCGATCACTTCCGTAGCCGACTCGATGCCCACTTCGGAGAGTTCCTCGATCTTGTCGACGACGGGAATGATTTCCTCGGCCTCTTCTTCCGCTTCGACCCTGGAACTCATCTCGACCATCTCGACTTCACCTTCCTCGATCTTCACTCGCTCCTCCGGTGGCACTTCCTCCTTGAACTTCAGGAGTTCCACCTTGAGACCGAGCGCCTGGAGTTCTTTGACCAAGACGTTGAAGGACTCGGGGATGGACGGGCGGCGGATCGGCTCGCCCTTGACGATGGACTCGTACGCCTTGGAGCGTCCGATGACGTCGTCGGATTTGATCGTGAGCATTTCCTGCAACGTGTAGGCGGCGCCGTAGGCCTCGAGCGCCCACACTTCCATTTCTCCGAAGCGCTGTCCTCCGTGCTGCGCCTTGCCTCCGAGCGGCTGCTGTGTGACGAGCGAGTACGGACCGACGGAGCGGGCGTGGATCTTGTCCTCGACCAAGTGGAGGAGTTTGAGCATGTACACCATGCCGACCGTGGTCTCGTGTGCGAACGGTTCGCCGGTGCGTCCGTCGTAGAGCTGCACTTTGCCCGAGTGGGGCAGTTTCGATGACGTGAGGAAGTCGCCCACCTGATCCGTCGTGATGCCGTTGAGCGCCGGCGTGGCCATGCGGATGCCGAGGATCTGACACGCCCATCCGAGATGAGTCTCGAGGATCTGTCCGATGTTCATGCGGGACGTGACGCCGAGGGGGTTTAGGATGATATCGACGTGAGTGCCGTCCTGGAGGAAGGGCATGTCCTCGCGGGGAACGATACGCGAGACGACTCCCTTGTTTCCGTGGCGACCGGCCATCTTATCTCCGACCTGAATCTTGCGGGTCTGAGCCACGAACACTTTGATCTGCTTGATGACGCCCGTCGGGAGCTCGTCACCCTCCGCACGGTCGAAGATGTGCACGTCGACGACCTTTCCTCCGGCACCGCCGGGGAGTCGAAGCGAGCTGTCTTTCACGTCTTTCGCCTTGTCCCCGAAGATCGCCTGGAGGAGTCTCTCCTCCGGTGTCAGCTCCGTCTCGCCCTTCGGCGTGATCTTGCCGACGAGGATGTCACCTTCGTGAACCGTCGCACCGATGCGAACGACGCCGTCGGGACCGAGATCCTTCAGTTTTGCTTCGCCGACGTTCGGAATGTCTCTGGTCACGAGTTCGGGTCCGAGCTTGGTGTCGCGAACATCCGTGATGTAGGACTCGATGTGAATGGAATCGAAATCCCCTCTCTGCACGATGCGATCGGAAATGATGACCGCGTCCTCGAAGTTGAATCCTTCCCAGGATAGATATGCGACGAGGAGGTTCTGTCCGAGCGCGAGTTCGCCGTTCTCCGTGGCGGCTCCGTCGGCGAGCGGATCACCGCGTCGGACGTTCTGCCCTCTGTAGACTTTCGGACGCATGTTGAAGCACGTGCCCTGATTGGAGCGGACGAAGGTGTGGAGCTTGTAGGTCTGCTTGCGTCCGGAGCGATAGACGACGGATACCGTCGCCGCATCGGCCGCCGTCACCTCGCCGTCTTCTTCCGCGAGGAGTGCATGGCCGGAAGCGCGAGCCGCGAGTCCTTCCATACCCGTTCCGACAAGCGGAGCGGCGGGACGAATGAGCGGGACAGCCTGTCGTTGCATGTTCGTTCCCATGGATGCGCGCGTGTTGTCGTCGTGCTCGAGAAACGGAATGAGAGATGTTGAAACGGAGAGGATCTGTCTCGGCGACACGTCGACGTGCGTTACGTCGCGAATGTGCGCGAGCACTGTCTCCCCCGCCTTGCGCGACGGAACGCGTGTCGAGAGGAATTCCTGGAATGGGGTAACGCTGTTCTGAGCCTGCGCGACCGTGAGGTGGCGCTCCTGCTCCGCATCCGCGTAGATGACTTTGCTCGTGAGGTACGCGCGAACCGGCACGGCCTTGAGGCCGTCCTTCTTGAGCTGGGAAACCACCTTGCGCGCCATCTCCTTCGTGTCGATCTTTTCGCCTTCGTGCGCCACGATCTTGCGGCTCTCCTTCACCGTCACATCGATCGTGCGTCCGAGCAATTTGTCGGGATCCAACGCAACATCATGCTTAACCTCGCGGTACGGCGTCTCGAGGAATCCGTATTCATTCACACGAGCGAATCCCGCAAGGTGAACGACCAAACCGATGTTCGGTCCTTCGGGAGTGGCGATCGGACAGATGCGGCCGTAGTGGCTGGTGTGCACGTCGCGAACGTCAAAGCTCGCGCGCTCGCGGGAGAGACCGCCCGGCCCCATCGCCGAGAGGCGACGCTTGTGGGCGAGTTCCGCCAACGGGTTGGTCTGGTCCATGAACTGCGAAAGCTGCGAGCTCGCGAAGAACTCTCGCATCGCCGCCGTGATCGGTCGGCAATTGATGAGCTGCGTGGGTGTCACCGTCTCGAGGTCCATCACCGTCATGCGATCCTTCACGATGCGCTCGGTGCGAACGAGTCCGACACGAAACTTGTTCTGAACGAGTTCTCCGACGCTGCGGACGCGACGATTCGACAGGTGATCGATATCGTCCGCGACTCCCTGACCGTTATTCAGGCGGATGAGCTCGCAAAGGATCTCGATGAAGTCCTTCACCTGGAAGACGCGGTGCGCCTCGTCGCTGGGCGTGTTGCTCCCGAAGCGGCGGTTGAGCTTGTAGCGGGCGATATTGCCCATGTCGTACTTCTTGAAATCGAAGAAGAGAGAGTCGATGAGCTGCTTGGCATTCTCGGGCGTGGCGAGATCGCCGGGGCGAATCTTGCGGTACACGCTCTGGTAAGCCTCATCGACGCTGCGCACAGGATCCTTCTCGAGCGTCGAGAGAATGTAGTCGTGCTCCTTATCCGTCACGTCCTTGAAGATGTCCAAAATCTGCCCGTCGGTGGGATATCCGAACACGCGCAGAAGCTGCGTGATGGGGATCTTGCGCTTGCGATCGATCTTGCAGGAGATAATCCCGCGGCGATCCGTCTCGATCTCGAGCCACACGCCGCGCTTCGGGATGATCTTCGCCGCGTGGTACTTGGGATACTCCGGCATCTTGCTGAAGAAGACGCCCGGCGAACGGACGAGCTGATGAACGACTACGCGCTCGATACCGTCGACGATGAACGTCCCCCCTTCCGTCATGAGCGGGATGCTTCCGAGAAAGACGTCCTGCTCCTTGATTTCACCCGTCTCCTTGTTGATGAGCTGCACGTTGCCCTTCATCGCGGCCTCGTAGGAGAGGTTGCGACGGCGGCACGTATCGGGATCGTACTTCGGCGGATCAAAGGTGTGGCCGAGGATGCGCAATTCCATCTTCTTCCCCGAGAAATCGGTAATCGGGGAAATCTCTTCCAGAAGCTCCTTGAGCCCCTCGGTGAGGAACCACTTGTAACTCTGATTCTGCATCTCGATGAGAGACGGCACGAAGGTCTCCTCCGCTTCCTCGGTGAGGTACACCCGTCCGCTCTCGACTTTCATGGGCTTGAGAGAAGGAGGCAAGGTCTGGAAGACGGCAGGAGGTTTGCTGCTCACACCCACCACGTGCGGCGTCAATTTCGGAATCACATCCGCCCCAACCTGCATCTGGTAGGCGCGCTTGGGCGGCACCTTAATGACGGGCTTGGGCACGACTTTGGGAAGCAAGGGCTTGGCCACCTCTTCCTTCTTCACAACCTTCGCTTGCGGTTTCTTGGGCGCGACTTTCTTCGCGACTTTCACCTTCTTCGGTTTCGCGGCTTTCTTCACGACTTTCGCCTTCTTCTTCGGCGCGTGACGCGGAGTATGCTTTTTCGCTGGCTTTTTCTTCGCCATAACAAATGGGGGAAAGTATCCCGCAGATGCGGGACGGACGGAGCACAGCACTCAAAACACAATCGGAAGCCACTGCGCGATGTGCGCTGATTCTAAAGGTTTCCGCAGGTGCGTCAAATGATTTTTTCACTCACCTTCCTCTTCCGTATTCAAAAATCCCAAATCTTCGGGAAAGAGGATGAGTTCATCCTTCACGCTTTCGGGCTCGATATCGTATATCTGGCCATTCGCAGCAATGAAGGAAAAACCTCCCAATTTCTCCATATCCTTTCTCGTGATGATGACTGCTTGCTCGCCATCAAAATGTTGAAGATCACGACGCTCCAAGACGAATCCATGCTCATTAAGTTGAGCGATGAAATTGAGATCGAAATCAAATTGGCTCACTTCATGTAGCTCACGCATCGCAGCGAGTTGATGTCTCTTCGTGCTCGCAAGTAACGCCGTATCCTCGACAGCCTTTTTCACATTTTGCCGAATAACGCTTGGCTCTCCTCCTGCGGGAGGCGTTGCTCCACTTGCCTCGGGAGAGGCTGCAGTATTGGGCTTTTCATCTCCAGGCCTGGAGGGAATATAAATCATGTAATGAATATTATACATCTTATTCTCAAATCAGTCCATATTTGAGAACCCCCTCACTTCTGTGACTCCAGCGCCCACCCGCAGAGCTTGAAGAGCACGCGCGCACCCACGTTCGCATCCCACTCGTCCGGTCCCGGCGCAACTTCGACGAGATCGAATCCCACGATCTTCCGCCCCGACTTGGCGACGGTCTTGAGAAGCAGGAGTGCCTGCTGGAATGAGAGACCCCCCGGCACGGGCGTTCCCGTGTGAGGACAGAGTGAAGGATCGAGCGCGTCGATGTCGAAGGAGACGTAGACATTCTGCGGGAGCTTTCCCACGACGTCCTCGCAGATCTTCTTCCACGTTTCACCCTGAAACATGCGCCCGGCTATGTCCTCGTCAAAGAAGACCTCCATCCTCTTGCCTTGCCTCTTCATGAGAGCGTCCTCTCCCTTGCAGTAGTCTCGCACGCCCACCTGCACGAGCTTCTTCATCTGCGGGACATCCTCCAAGACATGATGCATGGTCGATGCATGGGAGAACTCGAAGTCCTCAAAGCTCTCTCGTCCATCGACGTGCGCATCGAAGTGGAGAACGCCGATGCCTCCGTACTGATCGGCGCACGCCTTGATTGCCCCAAGCGAAATGGAGTGGTCGCCACCGATGAGCCCCGGAATCTTCCCCTCCTTCAAAATTTTCCGAGTCTCCTTCTCCACGAAGGCATTGAGCTTCGCACCGAGCGCGTTCACCGCATCCGCATCCTTGCGATTGGATGCGTCCGCTCTCCCTTTCGCGATCACCTTGCGCGCGTGGCGCCGAGCCTGCGCATTCCATCTGCGCACCTGCGAAGACTCCGGCAGCATCGTGATACCGGACTTGTAGAAGAGGCCCAATTCGCAATCGAAGATATCCAACTGCGTGCTCGCCGCCAAAATCGCCGCGGGACCCTTGGCCGTTCCGCTCCCGTACGAGACCGTCGCCTCCCATGGAACCGGAAGCAAAACAATGCTGGACTCCTCGCGAGAGAACGAGAGACCGAAGATGTTATTTCCCAGTACGGAGGCGTCGTAGTGATCGAAGAGGAAATCGAAATCGATATCTCCGGAGTCGCGCTGTGCGGACGTCTTTCTCTTTTTCATGGAAAAAGTATAAAGGAAAATGCGGAGGAGAGAAATAATGGCGAGCATTCCTCACGAAGGCTTTCTCCATCCACCCTATCGCAGCACATCACAACGAGACCGCAGCGGAAAGTGTTTGACACACCTCGTACCCCTCCTATAATCGCGATCTTCTCTGGTTCCCCGAGATGATTCCTCCTCCAGAACGCGACACGCCTAAGAAATCACCGCGCATCAGCCGCTCTAAGCGCGTCTCCACACGCTACATGCGTGATCGATGGGAGGATTTCCTGAGTCAGGATCGCCGAGGGATGCTCATGATCGAAGGAGTGCCGGTCGACAAGATCGCCGCACGATACGGCACGCCGGTGTACGTGATGGTGGAGAGCGAAATCCGCAGGCGCGCAAAACGATTCAAGAAGATCTTCGGACCGGATATCAGTCTCCAGTACGCAGTGAAAGTGAACTCGAACCTCGAGATCCTCCGCATCCTGCGTTCGGAGGGATTTGACCTCGACTGCGCGAGCGTCGGCGAGATTATTCTCGGACTTCTGGCTGACTTCTCGCCGAAGCAGATTTCATTCACCAATCTCTTCAAAACGGAGCAGGATCTGCACTTCGCAGCGAAAGTGGGAGTGCAGTCGATTACCGCCGATTCCCTCGAAGAGATCGAACACATCGCGCAGACCGCCAAAAAGCTGCACAAGCACATCGACACGGTGATCCGCGTCAATCCCATGCTCCAAATCGGCTCCTACTCTACGCGGGGCAACAAGTACGGCATCCCGATCGGCTACATCGATCGTGCGATCGACCTCGCCCGCAAAAGCCCGTACGTCGACTTTCATGGCTTCCACGTCCACGGCGGGTACATTCACCATCCGAGCGTCTACAAAGCCTTGGCACGCGTTTGTGTGAAGCGCATCAAGCGC
>CAIJNU010000123.1 GCA_903822115.1 uncultured Candidatus Peregrinibacteria bacterium | reverse complement strand
TCCTGCGAAGAGTGCAGCGGATCTGCGTCCGATCGAGGCGTTGCGATATGAGTAGCAGGATTATCCGATGCTTGTCTTAGAGGGTGCGGTTGGGCTATGTTTTGCGGAGATGCGCGCGCACGAAACCCCCGAAACGATTCCTTGGGAAACCATTGAGAGATTTTTTTTCGTCGTTGCCCTTCTCTCGAAGTACGCGCTCTTCTTCCTGCGTTTGGGTGTGGAGTTTGGCTATGATGTTGACGGTCATTTTCAGGCGATGAAATCCGTGAGCTGGCTGCATCCGTTTTTTGATTTGCGTTCCTTCTACTATGCCCTTCATCCCGCTCTTGGTTTTCTCATGACGAATACCATCGGGCTTCTCCTTCACAAACCGCCGCTTATTTCCGCGCAAATCATTTCTTTTCTGTCCGCTATCACCATTCTCTGGTTTTTGCGCAGGACACTGCAATTGCTCGGCGTTCTAGATCGGCCGGGAGCCATTGGGTTCCTCTATCTCGTCTGCGGGTCGCCGCTTTTCTCGTATCTGCAGGTGGCTGTGAATCTGGATGTCATCGTCTTTGCATTTGCGAGCATCGCACTCTATGCGTCCGCCAGACTCCTCTCTGTTGAGCACCGGCGTGTATTGTGCTGGCCCGTATTCGTGATTGGCATCGCGGCAGGATGCGCTGTTCTCGTGAAGCAATCTGGTCTTCTCGTTCTTTCCCTTCCCTTTCTCTTTGCTATCGTGCGCGGGAAGGACGTGTGGTTGCAGGTAAAACGTCTTTTGATGATCAGCGGAGTTTTTGTCGTGATGATCTTTCCCTATTACCTCGTGAATTACTACCTTCCCGAGGGAACGTTCTTATTCAATAGCGCGGGCACGTTCGATTATGTGGGAGAGTACCGAGCCGGCATAGCCAAACGTGATGCCGATTTCGGAAAGTACCTGGGAAGTTTTTTCTTGGGGCACGGAGGAAATGAAGCGAGATTGCTTCCGACGTGGCGTGCCCTCTGGCAAGCCGAGGACTTCGATCCTCAGTCCGACACAGCCGCCACGTACATTTCCTTCTACGAATCGATCATGCCCTGGCTGCTTCTCTGTGGTTTTCTCCTGTTTCTCGTCGGACTTCCAAGGAATCATGAATGGTTCAATTTCGGAGTGGTTTGCATCGGTTTCTCTCTTCTGCAGGTTCTCTCCCTCATGTTGTTCATGATGCTCTATCCGATCGATGGATACTTTTCCAATAAGGGCATCTACATCGCCTCCGCATCCCTCGGCATTTTCTTCTTCATCTCGCTTCTGATTGAATTTTCTCAGCTCCTTCCCGCGCGATGGTTGAGCATCCGTTGGTATTGGCAGTTCGCGTTCCTCAGTCTCGTGCTGATGTTCCTCGTCATCAATACGCTCGGGCCGGTGTACTGATTGTTCCGATGATCTGCTATGCTCATCCCCATGAGAGACCAGTGGTTTAGACGTTTTGGATGGATCTTCAGCCCCGTCTCGTGGCAGGGCTGGTTCGCGCTCCTGCTTTGTTTGCTCTTTTGCATCCAAGCTGTGAGTGTGGAGAGTTACGGGGCGTCATCATCGATCGCAGCGGTCTTCGGCGCATTTCCATTTATTGTTTCAACTTTTGGCATTCTCTTCTGGATCGCATCGAAAACATCGGACAGCAAAGGACTCTAATTTTTCTCCTCTCTTCTCATGTCCGCACTCTCCCGCAGTCCGCGCATCGTCTTCCTTGATGTTGATGCGGAAGATCGTCCTCTCGTCCTCAAGCACTTCCCGTCCGCGGCGGTCTTCGGCGCGTTGAAGGACAGCGAAATCGTCGAACACTGCGGCGATGCGGAGGTGATCTCGACGTTTATCACCGTTCCCTTCCCGCGCCCCCTCATCGAGAAGTTGCCTGAGCTGCGACTGCTTTGCACGCGATCGGTGGGGTACGACCACATCGATCTGGAGGCGTGCAAAGAGAAGGGGATCACGGCGTGCAATGTCCCCGACTACGGTTCGCACGTGATCGCGGAGCACGTCTTCGCGCTGCTGCTGAGCACGCTTCGACATGTGCTGGAAGGCAACAAGCGGGTGCAGGGCGGTACATTTGATTATCACGGACTGCGCGGCATGTCGCTTCGGGGCAAGACGCTCGGCATCGTTGGCACGGGAAAGATCGGACGCAAAGTCGCCGCCATCGCGCACGGATTCTCGATGAAGATTCTCGCCGCGGATCACTGCCGCACGATCGAGCTCGAAGATCTTCTCGGCGTGAAGTACGTCCCGCTCGAGACATTGCTTGCCGAGAGTGACATCATCACGCTCCACATGCCGGCGACTGCGGAGACGCAGCACATTATCGATACCGCCGCATTCGCGCGGATGAAGGACGGCGTCATTCTCGTCAATACCGCTCGCGGTTCGCTCATCGATTCTTCCGCGCTCTTCGCGGCACTCGAGAGCGGGAAGGTGGCGCACGCGCTCCTCGACGTGCTCGAGCACGAGCAGAACTTTCAGGAGAACCGTGCGCTCATCGAGCACCCGAATGTCGTGACGACGCCGCACATCGCGTTCTACGCCGACGACAGCATGCGCAACATGTTCATCGACTGCTTCCAGTCCATCACGCAGTGGATCGCCGGAGCCGATCCGGAGCATACGGTGAAGCCGATGCAGGTCGTCTGCGACCTCCCACCCCTTTGCAAGAAGTGACTCTGCGAAGCCAATTTCCTCTCCCCGGTGACGGTTGACGTTCCGGGTGCTTCCTTAGACAATCTTCGACCAGGTTTGAGCACGCTCAAGCTTGGACCGTTCTCTGACACCAACGGCTGGATCCGCCTTCGTCCCGCGTTCGGGACTACGGCGGACAAGTAAATCGTGACGGTAGCGTTCTCGGCATGTCGTGCCGAGGGGGCTATCGTCACAACAAAAAGTGCGAATCTCGGAACCGCGAGGTTTCGGTTTGCATGTGTCGATGTGATGATGGATCTAGGGATGCCACAAGGTGTCCCACGTCTCGAACCAAACCAATAACCAACAATTAGAAACCATGAAACACAGTACAACCACCCCGCAGTTATTTCTCGGGGGAAACGCGGGGACGGGGAGCAGCAATGCCACCCTGATATCTCCGACTGAAATCCTGTGGGAGGGGAAAGTGACCCATGCAGGACCCATCGCAGAAGTATACGGACTCAAGGAGGGATTCTTCCGCCTTGGAACAGGGGACTACTTCGTCCCACCGCTTCTTCTGGTGGATGCGCATGAAGTGCTCCTCATGAAGCTTCTGGGCGAACGCTCCGAGGACATTCCCTATATCCGCGCAATGCTCACTGCGGCCCAACAACACGGGACCTGGTGGGCGAACGTAGATGCCGAAGACATCCTGGGCCGATTGAAGTCTGACCGTCCTCTGGCCGAACAGGTCGCGGGGATGTTCGCGTTACCGCTCTGCCCCATGTGGATGAACTCCGCTTCGGGGGAAGAGTGCTACGAATTGGGACTCAAAAAATCGATGGAATGGTGGGTGGATAATTCAGGGTCGGTTCCGACCCGTCGTTTTCCGCTCCCAGTAACCAAACGACTGGCTCGTCTCTACTCGGGCAATTGGAAAAATACGACACACGTTGGGCTCCTCAACTCCCTGATTTCTTCCATCGATGCCGGAGTGCTGATGCCGTGGGACATAGGCGAAGCACTCGCCTCGAACCTCGGCAGCATCAAGACGCGTCGCTGGTTGCAGACGGCAGTTCAGTGTGTCCCGGGACTCAAGAGCCGGCTTCTGGATGTGGTCGAACCCGATTACTGGGATGCCGTGGCCCCATGGCTGCGTCATCGCTTCGGTTTCGATAGCCACTGTCGGGTCTATGTCGGCGGGGGCGATAACAACTGGAGCATCATCGGCGCCGGAGTGACAGAGCCGGGTCAAGAAGTCTGGAGCTTCGGCACCAGCTTCACCCGCCTGTCGATCCTCGACGGTGTCCCGAAGGTGGGCGACCCCACCGCGCACATCATGGCGGCCGGCAACGGCCGTTTGATGAAAATGCATTGTATGTCAAACGGAGGGAGGTGCTTCGAGCACCAGTCCAATTTGCTCGGCATTTCGCTGCGGCAGTTCGATGAGTTGATTGCAAATACCGACCCCAGGACGGTGTCCCCAATGGTGCCCTTCCTGGTTCGTGAGACTGTGCCGGATATGGAGTCCCGCTGGGAGTACCCGTCCGGAATGGAACCGAATGACCCGAAGACGGCGCTCGCCGTTGTCGAAGCGCTAATCGGCAGCCTGATCCTTGCCGGCTCGCAAGAGCATGGCGTGGAAGAAATCATCGCAACCGGTAACGGTGCGTCAACCGCGGTCTGTGATGTCCTGGCCAATATGACCGGGGCCGTGGTCCGACAGGGCGAAAAAGACACCGTCTCGCTAGGCGCCGCTATCGGCGCTGCGCATTACACAACCGGGGTCGAGTGGGGAGAACTCACACAGTCACTCTGCAAGACCCACTGGACGTCCCGGCCCTATCCGGAGAAGACGCGGTATTACAAGGAGCAATACCTCCCCGCGCTCCGGGCACTCATCTACGGCAATTGATCGAAATCCAGCCGGTCAGACAACGACATCACCCTGGGAGGAAACTCCCGGGGTGATGCTTCGTGGCGCTCGCACACTTCTGCGATATACTGTCCGCGATGGCTTCAATCTCGATCATCTACGCCTCCACGAGCGGTCACACCGAGTACGTGACGCAGATTCTCTCAGACGCGCTCAAGGAAGCGGGACATGCGGCGACGGTCACTCGCTGCGAGAAGGCGACGGCGGAGGACTTGGCGAAGGGTGATCTCGTTATTCTTGCTTGTGGCACGTGGAATGCCGACGGAGCGGAGGGGCAGCTCAATCCGTATATGAAGATGTTCCTCGATCGTGCGAAGGACATCGACTTGAGCGCCAAGACCCTTGCGATCGTGGGGTTGGGCGACGAGCGCTACCGCTACACCGGGCGTTGCATCGAGCATCTGCAGAAATTCCGCATGGCCAAGAAGGCGGCGCAGCTCCTCCCGCCGCTCCTCATCGTCAATGATCCCTACGGGCAGGAGGAGAGAGTGCGGGGTTGGGCGAAAAAGGTGAGTGAAGCGCTCTCGGCGAAGAAGTGATTTTTCGACGGAGGTGACGTCGCGGTTCACTTGGCATTTCCCGCTTTTTTCATGGCTTCCGCGACGGGTTGTATCGCCGGATTCTGTTTGGAAGCGTCTTCTTTCATCAATATATCGAGCTTCACGGGGATGCGATTGCCGACTTTCTCTCCCACGTAGTTTTTGAATTGATCCAATACGGCTGCGTCGGTGGAGGGATCGAGCCAGATATTTCCCTTGAGATCGGCGGTGAAGATTACTTTTGCCCCCTTCCCATTCATGTCCATCTCGAAGCGCGCCTCTTGAACGTGCTGATCGGCATCTTCGGAGACGGTGATTTTTGCCGAGGGGATGGTCTTGAGTTTCTCGAGGAGAGGTTTCTGCTCATCAGGCTTCTCATCTTTGCTGTTGAGTTCCTTCTCCGTGTGCTCACGAAGTGCCTCTTCGAGTGTCAGAACTTTCTTCATGCTCTCATCGCCCTCCTTCTTCGTTTCGCTGTCGAAGGAAATATTCCCTTTCATGAATGATTGCAGGACGACCATGACGTTCATGGCGAGCTTCACGCCGACCGAAACTTTCTTGTCCTGTGGAGCTTCCTGAAACTCCTTCCATGCATCATTCATTTTCTTGAGCAATTCATCTACGGTTAGCTTTTTCTTCTCGGGGGCTTTCGCGGGTGCTTCCGTCGCCTTCAGAGGATCGGTTGAGTTTGCCGCCGTGTTTCCTTCCGAAGGAGCGGTTTTCGAAGGATCCACAACTCCTTTGCTTTGGTCAGCTTTTGTCGCCGTTGTCTTCTCACCTCCTGTCCCCGATGCTCCCACGTCTCCGCGTGCCTTCTGCGCCTCAGCCTGAATTTTGTTCAACTCAGCCATGGCGCGTGCCGCGTCCGCCGGTTTCCCATACACGGTGGTTATGCCGTTGATACTCGCAATTCGGACTTCCTGTTCCTTCAATAGTCTTTCTGCGTCCTGCGTTCTCTGTTGCGTCTCAGCCTTGGGATCAGCGACGGGATTTTTTTCTGGTTTGTTTTCGGTCTTTGGAGCCTCTTTGGGATTTTCTTTCGTTGTATTATTAACGGCGAAGTGAATCAATCGCTGCTCTCTCATGCCGTTAGTGGGAAAACTGGGTTGCATGGGAAAGGGGATTAGGAAGAGTGAGACAATTGGGATTCGATGTCGGCGAGGAGCGTCGCTTCCTTGCTCTGTTCTCTGCTCTCCGCTCGCGAGAGTGCTTCCTTGCGATAGGCCGTCACGAGCATGCGGAACTTCGCCATCCACTCCAGAGCCTTTCGGTCGTACTCCTCATACGCTCTCTGGTATCGCTCCATGCGGGCGGCGTGTTCCTCCGGACTTTCACCGCGATACTTCTGCTCGAGGAGCGGGAGGCGCACCGTCACGAGGTCAGGTTCGATCCCAAACATCAATGCGTCGTACAGATCCGTTCCCGAAGGAACGGTAAACGGCATCGTCGTAGATTGAGTTTGTGTCATATTTCCCTTTTATTATAGCGGAAAATGACTCTGTTGTACAGTTTCCTCGATGCGCCGTATGCCCTCCTTTCGCCGCATTCTCAGCCAAATTATTGACGTCTCATAGTCACGATCATTAAAATTTCCCGCGAGCGACAACGGAGTCGCGCTCCTTCGTTCCCATTCATTTTCTTCCCGCATTTTCTATGAGGCCAGCCGTTTCGAAATCAGTGTTTGGTATCGGTGTGCTCTGTCTTTTTCTTTCGTTCTTCGTCGTGGTGGATGGTCACGCGGAGTGGAGTATCTGGAATCCGTGGGGTGCCTCGACGTCCACTTCCTCGTCCTCGGCCGCGCCGGTTCCGATGGCAGTCGGAGGGAGATTCGGCGCAGGTGAGCAGCAGATCGTGGATGTCGTGAAGCGCACGGATCCTTCGGTGGTGAGCGTCATCATCAGTAAGCAGTTGCCGGTGCTCAAACAGCAGCAAGTTCCCTTCAATCAGGCGTTCCCGGGCATGACAGATCCCTTCTTTCAGCAGTTCCAGTTCCAAGTGCCGCAGTACGTGCAGAAGGGAACGAAGAAGCAGGAGGTGGGAGGAGGCACGGCGTTCTTCGTGACGTCGGATGGTCTCCTCATGACGAACAAGCACGTGGTGGAAGATCCGAAGGCGGAGTACACGGTGCTCCTCAATGACGGACGCAAGCTGCCCGCGAAGGTGCTCGGCCGCGATCCGGTCGGCGACATCGCGCTCATCAAAGTCGAGGGGAATGGTTTCACGCCGCTCACGATCGCGTCGGATGACAACGTCGCACTCGGGCAGACGGCAATCGCCATCGGCAATGCGCTCGGGGAGTTTCGCAACACCGTGAGCGTCGGTGTGGTGTCGGGGTTGCAGCGCTCGATCGAGGCGGGAGGCATGATAGGAGGGGGGAGCGAGCAGCTCGATCAGATCCTCCAGACGGACGCGGCGATCAATGAGGGGAACTCCGGAGGTCCGCTCCTCGATTCGCGCGGGGAAGTGATCGGGATGAACACCGCCATCGCCGCCAGCGCCCAGAATATCGGCTTCGCCCTCCCCGCCGTCGAATTGCGGCAGGTTCTGAGGAGTTTCCAGAAGAACGGACGGATCGTCCGGGCCTACCTCGGTATTCGTTACTCTCCCGTGACGGAGGATGTGCAGAAGGCGCAGAACCTCTCGAACGATTACGGTGTGCTGATTGTGAGTGATGCTCCCAAGAATCAGCCCTCCGTCGTGCCGGACTCTCCTGCCGCGAAGGCGGGGCTCAAAGATGGTGATGTCATTCTCGAAGCCGACGGCCAGAAACTTACGGCCGACGTTTCCCTCCTCCATCTCATCGAAGCCAAGAGCCCCGGCGACACGATGACTCTCAAGATCGTGCGTGACGGCAAAGAGCAGACGCTCACAGCGACGCTGGCGGAGTGGAAGCAGTGAGCTCTCTTTAATTTCCTCCCGTTGCCGCGGTGTCGGTCGTTATCTGTTTCTCAAGCGAGGTTGCTTGAGACTGCGCATCGGTGATTTGTTTCTTGGTCATCTTGGGTTTCAGGATTGCCATGGCCGCCGAGGCGCGAGTGTTCCCGGACTGCTGGGCGGCGAGGAACCATGCGTACGCCTTCGTGAGATCGACAGACACATTCTGTCCTTTGGAGTACATCACACCGAGGTTGAACTGTGCATCCGCATAGCCCAGTCCCGCTGCTTCTTTGAAGAGGCGAAACGCCTTGTGCAGATCCTGCGTCTCGCCCTCACCCTTGTATGCGAGGAGGCCCAGATCGTAGGTCGCGCGCGCATTTCCCTGCTTCGATGCTTTCACAAACCACGAGGAAGCCTCTCCCACATTCTTCGCGCCCGCTTCTCCTTTGTAGGCCATGTATCCCAGACTGAATTGTGCTTGGGCGTTGCCGCTCTTTGCGGCGGAGAGGAACAACTTCTTCGCCTCTTTCAAATCCTTCGTCGCTCCCTTCCCATCGTGCAGCATCGTTCCAAGTTGCGTGGCCGCAGATACGTCTCCCTTGGCTGCCTTCGCTTCGAGTTGTGCCTTGGAGAGCGGTTGGGCGGAGGAGGTGCTGCCGGATCCTTTCTGAGTGCTGACTGCGGAGGGTGGAGTGGGCGCGGCGCAGGATGCGAGGATGACGGCGCTCAGGAGCAGGGAAGATGGCAGGGAGTGTTTCATGCCTCTATTCTAGACTCTTTTTCTCCTCCGCCAACCTCGGCGCAACGTCATGAAGTGTGTACCATGATCGCATGCTTCTCTTCCTCGTTCTGACGGCGATCAGCATTGTCGTCATCGTGATCGTCCTCACGGCCATCGCGCATATTCTGGTCTCGACGCCGTACGGCGGCACGCCGAAGGATGTCGCGCAGGCGATGATCCGATTGGCGGAAATCCGGGAGGGAGAAACGGTGTGCGATATCGGAGCCGGTGACGGACGCATTCTCATTACCGCAAAACGACAGAATCCGAGCATCAGAGCGATCGGCTACGAGGTGGCGCTCGGGATCTGGCTGTGGGGGAAACTTCGCATCGCGTTCTCGGGGGAGGATGTGACGCTGCTCAATCGCAATGCGTTGCGCGCGGATCTCTCAAAGGTCGATGTCCTCTTCCTGTACGTCGGCCCGCAGATGATGCGTCGGCTTCTGCCGAAGCTTCAGAAAGAACTTCGTCCCGGTGCGCGCGTCGTGTCGCATGTGTTTCGCTTTCCGGATCGAAGCGCTACGGTCTCTGAGCGCGTTTCGCATGGAAGAGGCTCGAAAGGCGCGTACCTCTACCGATGGTGAAGTGCCAGAGTGCAACTGCGAGCGCGATGAATACGTAGCAGGCGGCGATTTGTGCATGTGAAATTTCGAGAGGGATGGCGGCGAACGGGAGGCGGGCAAATCCGCCGATGATGCGCAGGATGAGATCGAGGATTCCCCATGCCGCGGTGGCGATGCGTTGCCCGAGCGGCGGAGAGACGAAGCTGAGCATGACGCTGACGAAGCCCAGGAGCATGGCGGGAGGGATGAGAGGCAGGACGGTGATGTTGGAGAGGGGCGAGATGAGCGAGAGGCGTTGGAAGAGCAGGACGATCCACGGGGCGGTAAAGATCTGAGCGGAGAGCGTCACCTGCATACCGTCGCGGATGCCGAAGATCGCGGGTAGCGGAGCGCAGAGTCTCTTCAGAATCGGTTGCAACTCCGCGATGCCGACGACGGCGAGGAAGGAGAGTTGGAAGCTTGCATCCCACCAGAGGTGCTTCGGATTAAGAGTCAGCATAACGAAGAGCGTCCAGAGGATCGTGAGGCGCATCTCCTGCTTTCGTCCCGTTTGGACGGCGAGCAGCCCCATCGTTCCCATGATCCCCGCGCGCACGACAGACGCGCTCGCGCCCGTGAGGATGACGAAGGCGACGAGGGAGACGAGCGACGGAACGAAGCGCCAGCGCAGCGGGAGCCAGAAGAGGAGGCTTGAGACGAATGCAAGGACGATGGTGATGTTGTACCCCGAGATCGCGACGATGTGCGAGAGCCCCGTCGCATTAAATTCATCCATGAGTTCTTGCGGGATTCCTCGCTTTGCTCCCGTAAGCAGCCCCTCGAGGAAGGAAGCATGCGGCTCGGGGAAGAGCTCTTCGACTCTGCCTTCGAAGCGCTCCCTAATACGAAAGAGCGCGGCCTTTATGACGTTGCCCTGCCACGCGCCATCCGCTCGAAACTCCTTTGCCGAGAGCACGCTGTAGATCTCCGAGAGACTCAGGTACTTGGCGTAGTCGAACGAAGGAACGTATGGAGGTTTGCGCAGTGTCCCATTAACGGAAATGCTATCGCCGTACGCGGGGTGGAAGATGCGTCGTCGATCCGAGATCAGTACGTTTCCCCTCACCGCAAAAGTCCCCGTCCCCGCTTCGATGCTCTTTGCGCAGATGGTGTAGAAGGTTTGCGTCGTTCGTTTATCCGGCTCGTTGCACACGGTGCCGTGAATCGTCACGAACTGCGCTGCATGGGATTCGATATCGGAGGAAGTCGTGACGTGCGTCGTACGTGCCACACTCGTAAATGCAATCGTCATTCCCGCAATTCCCGCGATTGCGAGCGCGCTTGAGGATTTTTTCGATGAGAGGAGTATCAGCAATCCGAGGATAGCCAGCGAGATCCACAACGCGGCGGGATAGTGAGGTTGCGAATCCCACTGCAGGAGGAAAATCGTGGAGAGAAACGAAATCAGAAACGCGTAGGAGAGAGAGGATCGTCGCACGATCTCACCTTGGATTCAGGTCGGCGCGGAGTCATCGTTGCATCGGTCATCGTGGAAGTTTCTTCTCGGTCTTTGCGCTTCGATTGCACGGATGCGTCGTTCTCCTCAGGCGCGGAACGCCCCCGCGAGCGCTATCCACTCGTCCACGGAGAGTGTCTGCGGTCGCCGCGTCGGTGCGATGCTAACTGCACGCATTTTCTCCATTCCTCCTTCGAGATTCCCGATCGAATTGCGCAGCATTTTGCGCCTCTGCCCGAAGCCGACCTTCGTCAGCATAAATACCCGATCGATCGTCTCGTGATCCGCCTTCGGTTTTGCGAAACACTCGATGTGCAGCACCGCGGAGTCCACTTTGGGTGGCGGAAGGAAAGACGAAGCGGGGACTTTGCACACGAGTGTTGCCTCGCCGAAGAGGCCGACGAGTACCGTCAGGATTCCGGCATTCTCTCTGTCGCAAATCGTCTCAGCTACTTCCTTCTGAATAAGGAGAGTCAGGCTCTGCGGCGGGCGAGAAGATTCGAGAAAGATATGCCGCAGGAGCGGGGATGTGATGTGGTAGGGGATATTGGCGACGATTTTGTAGGGGTGATCGGGGAGGGTGGCATGGAGTGCGTTTTGATTAATTATCGTGAGCGAGGAATTCTCGTGAGTGAATTCTTTGAGTAGCGGGATCAGGCGTGCGTCCAACTCGATTGCGGTGACATTCGCCTCTGTAGTCAGAAGTTCCCTCGTGAGGACTCCGATCCCCGGCCCTATCTCCACGACGTTCTCACCGGGTGTGATCTTGGCACTCTCGACGATGTGCTCGAGCGCGTCCTCGTCCACGAGGAAGTGCTGCCCGAGATCCGTGTTGAGGCGCAAGCGGTGGAGCTGGAGGAATTCGGTGACCTCTTCGCGCAGTGTCATGGCGCCAGTCTATACCTCGTAGTCGGGGAGCAGCGACCAAACTGATTGATGAAAATTGCGCAGCGTGTCCGCGGTGGGGCGATCCTCGACGATGAGCCCGACCATATCCCGTGACGAGGAGATGATGGCGGTGCGGTCGCCGTAGATATTCACCTCCACGGGCAGATCGATTCCCTTGAGCATTTTGAAGACGCGCTTCTGACCTTTGCGCTTGCGAAACGCGAGGTCGGTCATGGGGGATTTGTTGACGATGCCGAGGTAGCGAATGCCCGCCTTTGCCCTTCTATCGCAGTATCGCCACATCCAGTCGTTGAGTTCCGGGGAATTCTCACGCGGGAAATAGTGCTCGAAATCGCCGACGGCGTAGAGGTCACGCTTCGGGAAGCGCAGTGTGTCTTCGTAGATTTGCTTGATGCCCTCGACCCCCTGGTAGAAGCGCACCTTGGGTTGCACGACGGCCGGATGGATGATGGCTTCGAGGAGAGGGAGTGATTGGAGGAGGCTGCGCTTGATGTCTTCGAGGTCCTCGGAGCGTCGCTCGAGCAACTTGAGCAGACTGGCAGGTTCGATGCAGGAAAAGGTGCGCACGCCGCTTCGTTCCACTTCCTGCACGACGCCCTTCTCCCGCAGGAGCGCGAGCACGTTGTAGGTGTGACCGCGTTTGAGGTCGGCTTTGCGTGCCAACACGCTCGCGGGTTGCGAGCCGAGCTCGAGGAGCGAAAGGTACACGGCGATCTCGGGATCGGAGAGTCCGAAGTTTTGCAGAGCGATGAGGACGGATTTTGCGGGGGGCATTGTTGTCATGAAGTGGTGACAGCGAAAGGATAGGAGATGTTGTTTTCCGCGTCAATGAGCCCTATAACTTGTCACCTGTTTCTAACTCCCATGAATCAACTGCGCGACGACACCGGCGTTATAAAAATCGGAACCGACGTCATCACGACGTCGGAGGGGCATCTCGACAGGCAGAGAATGAGACAAATCGTTGATGGCATCATGAGGATTCGCCAGTCTGTTTCCAGGATTCTCGTGGTCACGTCGGGAGCCATGGCGGCGGGCAGGGCGGAAATGCGGCAGAATAGGCGTGCGGATGAAACCGTAGCAGAGCGTCAAATGTACGCATCGGTCGGCCAAGGGCCATTGATGAATGCGTACCTTCACTTCTTTCAGAACGAAGGTGTCTTGTGCGGACAGGTGCTCCTTACGCCCGCCGACTTCAACATCACCAAACCTCCCTATCCCTATAAAAACGTTCGCAATACGTTGGAACAGATGCTTCTTCATGGCGTTATTCCCGTCATTAACGAGAACGACACCGTCGCAACGGATGAGCTCACGATTGGGGACAACGATCGACTCGCAGGTTCCATCGCTCGGATGATGCAGGCGCGCATGCTTATTCTCCTCACGAGTGTCAATGGTTTACTGAGAAACATCGATGATTCGCAAAGTGTCATTCCGTCGATCAATCCTGCGACGGATAATTATGAGCAGTACTTGCAAAGCGGAACGTCGGGGAATGGAACCGGCGGCATGAAAAGCAAGTGCAATGTCGCTGCGGAACACGCGAAAATGGGCGGCATGGCGTACATTGCCAATGGGAAGAATGACGCAGTGCTTCGCAGCATGGGGAACGATGGTGTGCAGGGAACGCGCTTCTCTCTCTGATGATCAATTTGACAGGCGGGGAGTCGGCAGTAAAATTGCTTGCGACATGATCTCTCGTTCTTACGCTTTCGGCTATTCGTTCTTCGCCTATCTGGCGGGGAAGGGCCGTGCGTAAGTAAGGAAATAGAACTTTTGCACACGACCTTCCCCCAGCGGAAGGCGTTTTTTGTTCTATTCCCTCTTTTACTATGGATACCGAATCATCACTTTTTGGAAAGAATCTTGCCGTCATCGGTGGGGGGCAGGGGTGGGGTGCTGTCATTGCCAAAGCAGGACGAAAACTTGCGCAACGAATAGACATCATCGAGCAGGACACCGGGTCGGCGAATCGTGACAGCATCATCAGGGCGGCCGATGTCGTATTCTTTGCGGCTCCAGACACGGTCATTCCACAAATACTTCGCGATGTACGGTCGTTGCTTGAAGGGAAAAGCGTACTCGATTGTGCGACGAGTAAAGGATTATTCGAGCAGGATTTGATCGATCTTTCTCGTGATGCCAGCGTGTGCTCAACGCACCCGATGGTCAAAGCGGATTCTCCTCGTCGCAATCAGAATGCTCTCATCATGCCGGTGGGAGTATGTGCGCAGACAGCGACCGCTGTGGCTGAGGATATCTTCCGTACGCTTCACATGCGGCTCTGTCGTTTTCCATTCGAACAGCATGCGAACACATCAGCCGTCACGCAGTTCCCGCCACATCTGGTGCAGCGTGCATTATTGGATGCTCTTGGGCAGTTGATGGGGGAGCTTGGTTTGGACATCGCGGCCGTTTCCGATGTGGCGCCGGCCAATTTTAAATTGACTGCGAATGCGATGGCGCGTGTCGCCATTCAGAGACCGGATGTATCTGCTGGCATTATTGCCCAGGGCTTAAGCTCTCCTCTTGGCATGCATTTTGTCGAAATCATGCGTGGGGTTCTGGATCGGATTGTCGCTCTCGGTGCCGATCGTGCATCGCTCACTGGGTCATTTCAGAAGGCGGTTGATGTTCTCGATCCCCACGGGCAGTGGTGCGGGGAGATGAGTATCGCCACCGATATGCAAATTGAAGCGCAGGCGAATTTTGCAATCAGTTCCTTCGTACTCGAAGTAGACCGAGATAAGAAGGGTCTTCTCGCAGATATCAGCTCCTTCCTCGCTGCTCGTGGCCTCAATATGAATGCAATCCACTCGTACACAGTCGAGCGGGATGATGGTCCCGGAGTTCGTTTTACGATTGGTCTGGAACAGAGCGATGTGAATTGGGAGGCTCTGGATAGAGCCTGCCAGGAACGCGGTTGGGCATTTACGCGCCTGAGGCGCAATTCATAAGTTGACTCATTCGCAATATTTTGTAATCTTTCCTCGTCGTGAACTTACGCATTAATTTCTTCTACGGCTTCTGGTACTTCGCCTTTATGGCGGGGAAGGGCCGTGCGTAAGTAAGAAGATTTAGAACTTTTGCACACGACCTTCCCCCAGCGGAAGGCGTTTTTGTTTGTAATTCTTACCCCCTCATCCCATGGCATTCACTATCACCAAAGATCTTCCCAGCGCCGAAGCAGTCATCGAGAGATTCCCGATGACCCCTAACCATCACATCGAGGAGAATCGCGACACCAGCGCGCAGATTC
>CAIJNU010000122.1 GCA_903822115.1 uncultured Candidatus Peregrinibacteria bacterium | reverse complement strand
TTCTCATCTTTGGAATGCAGTGGCCTCGCGAGAAAATGCGTGAACGAATTCAAGCGCGAACGAATCAACTCTTCGCTTCAGGATGGATCGAAGAAGTGCGATCGCTCCTCTCAGGCGGCTACAAGACAGAAGATCCGGGGATGAAGAGTTTGGGGTATCGCGAAATCGCAAAAGCAGTGGTCAGTGATCAGTGGACAATAAACCATGAGAAGTGTGAACACGAATTAGCCAAGGAGATTGCGATGAAGACGATGCAGTACGCCAAACGCCAAATGACCTGGTGGAAACGCGATGCGCGAATCCGTTGGCTCACGCTGCCCTCTGCTCCACGGTCTGCATGAGCATTGCGAGTTTCTGCTGCGTTATATTCGACACACTTTCCCGTTCTTCCGCCCATCTTCGCGGACTCTCGTTAAGCTTGTCATTTTCCGATAGCCGTTCGATTCTCGGGATTTTGTTCATCAGAACTTGAGAATTGTACCGTGCTTCGTCTCGAAGCGCTCCTTCATCTGCCACAGTTGCTCGATCATCTGCTCGAGCTGGGGACTCGCATCGGGTGTCTTCTCCGAAAGGAAATAGTCAACGACGTGGCGCAGTTGATCGGCCATGTTGATCATGGCGAGATCGGCCTGCGAACGTGCGGACTCAGAGAGTTTTTCATACTCCCCTTCTTTGTAGAACGTCGCAGGCACGAAGACGTTGACCTTTCCATCCTTCACCAGCTGCGCAATAGTCTTCACGAAAGACGTATGCACGTGCCCCATATCTCCCGCAGGAGAGATCCCTGCCTGAACCTGTTTATGTTCCGAGAGATCCTTGTGCTGCTCGTACAGTGAAGCCATGTCAGCCATGTAAGTATTCTACCAGAGATTGAATCTCATGTCGATTTCCACCCTCCTTGCTATACTTTCCTCATGCGTTTGCGGGATTCGCTCTCGACGGCAATGCTGAGGACCACGGCGCCGTACATCGAAGCGCTTGAGGGGATGGGGATGCGCACTGTCATGGATCTCCTTTTGTATTTTCCGCGCGCCCATGAGGATCTCACGCAGATGCAGACCATCACATCCGCGAAAGTGGATGAGAAGGTGACGATCCGCGGTACGGTTTCGGCAATCAAGCTCGTGCGGATCAGAGGAGGAAAGCAGATGGTGACAGCAACATTTACGGACACCGACGGAGCGATTGCCGATGTCGTCTGGTTCAATCAGCCCCACGTCAAACGCATGCTCACCGAGGGAATGGAAGTCGTTCTGACAGGCAAGCTCACGATCAAGGGGAGGAAGCTCGTCTTTCTCAGCCCGCAATTCGAGCAGGAGGGGCAACGCCCGCTCGTGCACACCGGTCGGTTGGTGCCGATCTACCCGCAACACGAAATCATTTCGACGAAGTGGCTGCGCGAGAAGCTCATGCTCATCAAGTCTGCAATCGACGAGATTGAAGAGACTCTCCCGCAGGAAGTGCTCGATGATGAGAAGCTGCTCTCACGAAAGGAAATGATTCGCGCTCTGCACTTCCCTGCGGATGCCACGCAAACCGCCAAAGCGTACGACCGCCTGCTCTTCGAACAAATGTTCGATCTACAACGCGAAGCGCTCGAGCGCAAACGAACATGGCAGGGAATTCATCAGGATCGATTGAAGACTCCGATGGATGTGGAATTGATCAAAGACCTCTTCGCTTCGCTGCACTTCACACCCACGAACAGCCAGAAGATCGCCATTTACGAAATTCTCAAGGACATGGAGAAGGAGACGCCGATGTCGCGGCTGCTCGAGGGGGACGTCGGTTCGGGTAAAACGCTCGTGGCCGTCGCCGTGATGGCGAATGTCGTCCGTGCAGCCGGCCAGTGCGCCCTCATGGTTCCCACCGAGGTTCTCGCGCGCCAGCATGCGGAAGGTATCATGCGCCTCCTCACGAACCTCCATTCATTTCTTCATTCTCGAACGAAGAAGCCGAGCACCTTTCCGCTTCCCGCCGTTGCGCTGCTCACGGGCTCCACGCCTCGATCAGAGGCCGACGCCATTAAGCGGTCACTCGCGACGGGGACGATCGATATCGTCATCGGTACGCATGCACTTATCGAGGAGACGGTGCGTTTCAAGGATCTGCGTCTCGTGATCGTCGACGAGCAGCACCGTTTCGGCGTCGTACAACGAGAGCGGCTGAAGGAGAAGGGGAGTCCGCACTTCCTCTCCATGACCGCAACACCTATTCCCCGCACCCTCGCGCTCACAGCGTACGGCGACCATGATCTCTCGGCACTCCTCGAGAAACCGGGAAGACGTCAGGCAATCGAAACACGTGTGATCGCGCCGAAGGATAGACCGACCGTCGAGCGCTTCATCGATCATCAAATTGATGAGGGTCGCCAGGTTTTCGTCATCTGCCCCCTCATCTCGGAAAGCGAAGAGCTCGATGATGTGAAGAATGTTGAGGAGGAAGCGAAGAGATTGAGAGCCTCATTCTCGCGCCGCCGTATTGCCATGATGCACGGCCGGCTCTCGCCTCAAGAAAAGCAGGACATTATGCGCGCATTTCGCGAGAAGCAGTTTGATATTCTCGTGTCCACTTCGGTGATCGAGGTTGGCATCGACGTTCCGAATGCGACGATGATCATCATCGAAGGAGCAGAACGTTTCGGACTTTCACAGCTCCATCAATTACGCGGCCGTACCGGAAGAGGCGACGCGAAGAGTTACTGTTTTCTGTTCACCACGAAACAAGATCAGGCAAATTCTCCGCGTCTCAAAGCCATGGAAGAGTACGAATCGGGATTCATGCTCGCCGAGATGGATCTGCGTCTGCGCGGACCCGGCGAAATTTTTGGGACGAGGCAGAGTGGCATTCCGGAAGTCTTTCTCGCGGCGCTCATGAATCCGGAACTCATCACCAGGGCAAGACGTGCGGCGGAGAAGGTGGTTTTTCCGGGTACGGATTCGCAAGTAATACTATGAATGAGTATGTGAATTGCCATTGTCAAAGAAAGGCTCACTGCTAGACTGTTACAGTTCTCCCGTGTTTTCTATGGCCGATCAACCCACTCCACCTCCGCCGCCGCCCCCCCCAAGACCGGGCGACTCCGTTCCCGACGGCGGACTTGATCCATCTCAGGTTTTTGCTGCTCCTCCCGCAGCCGCTCAGGGCGGTGGGGCTCAAGCGGGTCAAGGGACCGGACAGGATGATGGAACTCCTACGAAAGACGCCGGACCGAAGCCCCCTCCAGTCGGCGTTACGGCGACGAAGGAAATGGGATATGACGATGAAGATCTCAAGATTCTCGAGCAGGTCGGCACGTATCGTTTTGGAAGCATCACCGATGCTCTGAGCAATGACAAGATTGCCATTCCCGCTCATCCGGAGACCGACTTCGATGTGCAGAATTTTCTTTCGCTTCTACGAGGGAGTATTTCGCTCACGCGAGACGAGAAGTGGCGCATCATTCAAGCGATCCCAAAACTCAGCCAATTTCAGATCGATGAATTGCAGAAGATCTTGGTCGACGAACGTCAGAAGTTCAGTGAACTTTCACCCAAGCATCTCCTCCAACTCATGAAGCTCGAGCAGAAACACTCAGAAGATTGGAAAGATCTGCAATCGGTCATGGTGCAGAACGCCTCGAAGCAGGAAGAGAAGTCCAAGGTGGATGAGATCCGCAAGCAGCTCGGCCTCTGATCAGGTGTTCGAGATGAACAGGAAGAGGAACACTGCTCCCGCCAGAAACAGGAGAATCGCACGCAGCGCCCCGCCGCCGGTTACTCTGTGAAGCGCGGAAAACAAAAGGAATAGGAAGACGCCGAACGCGCAATTTGCAATGACTTGAGACGAGAAGAGGCTCGAGACGATGAGTGAGTGTACCGGCAAGTGACGCGTCAGCTGCACTGCGCCCAGCGCGTACACAATGAAGTACCACACAAGGAGCCAACCGGCGTACAGCCGAAGCGTATCGATGAGGGGGGCGTAGGTGCGATTTTCACCGTCAAAGTTCTTCTTCCCCTCGGAAACATCGGGCACTTCCACCCACACGCTGTGGAGAAGGTCGCCGGACTTCGACGGTTGCGCCATACGAAGACAGTAGCAGAATTCGGAGGAACACGCCTCCCGTCAGGGAGCCTGCGGGGGCTCGTAGGTCTCGAGATTGCGCGTAATGAATCCGACGGCCTCACTGAGTGAAGCGGGAGCGGAAATCTCGAAATGTCTGCCTCCCGTCCAAGACCGATATCCCGTCACGGTTCCTCCAACAGTCTTCACATCGGAATCATTGATGCCACTGGGCAGTGAACCGCTGAGGAAGTTAATGGAGATCGGCCCGTCACCGAGATTGGTAATCGCTTCAGAACTCAGCTCCACGTGCCAGAGCACGGTCGCACTCGCCCCGAATGACTTGAACCACCAATTCTTATGAATCGGAAAACAGAAACCAACGAACGAGGTGCAATACTTCTGCGTCCAATTGGCTCCGCTCATGCTTACCTTTGCCATAGCCGTCGCCCGCACTTGTACGTCCGACGATGAAACCGATGACGCACTTGAGAAAATCTGCTCAGTTGAAGAAGAACTCTTGCTCGAAGAACTCGGAGGTGGAGGAGGAGCAACTACAGGTACGGAAGCAACTGAGGAGTGAGAAGAATTGATTATGGGGAATTCCGTTGGAAGCGGTGGAACAGGAGGAGACACGGAAACGGAACCCGTTTCCGTCGGAAGTACCGCACCGGTGGAAGAAGACGAAGAGGAAGGAGAGGAAAGGGAGACGACTTGCGAAACCTGCATAATCTTCGCGGTTCCATCGATCGTCGCGCGAACCGTACCCGTAATTTTCACCTGATCTCCGGCGTAATCGTCCAGATTGAGAGAATCGCTCTGAAGATAGAGATACCCGCCCTCAATGAGAGCAAGACGATGCGTTCCCTCTTGTAGCGTCGCTGGATCTGCTTTCTCGAGAGTGCCGGTGTAGGAAACTTCGAGTACAGCCGAGGAAGAGGAGGAAGAAGCAACGGGGCTGGAAGGGGCAGAGCCGATTCCAAAACCACAGGCTGTAAGCGCGACCGTCAAGACGAGCAAACCGGATCGGAGCAGGTGTTTCATACGACAGAGAGGAAAGAATTACTTCGCTGCGAGAGCAGCGTCAATCGCAGTCTTGAACGAAGCAAAGGGAACGGCGCCTCCCGGGATTTCCTGAATCTTCTTCGTTGCGTTATCGACGAGGAAGTTGGCAGGTGTTCCGGAAACACCGGCGTTGGAGCCTGTGTCCTCTTCATCCTTCACCTTCTGCGAAAACTTTCCACTGTCGAGACACGACTGGAACTTCGATTGATCGAGACCGATGGACTTGGCAAGAGGGCCAAGCTGATCGAGCGCGAATCCCGTGCCATTTGACGTGGTCTTCTCGAAGACTCCGTCTGCAAACTTCCAGAACGCAGTGTCTCCTCCCTGATCAGCGGCACACTCCGCCGCCTCGGCCTCCTTTTCGGCATTCTGATGGAAGCTCAGCGGGAAGTAGCGATAGACAACGTTCACATCATTCTTATACGTCGAAAGGATCTGCTGGATTGTCGCGTGATGCCTCTTGCAGAAAGGACACTCGAAGTCCGTGTACGTCACGAGAGTCAATTTGGCATTCGAAGGACCCGTGAAGTGATCCGTCTTGGGATCGAGAGCGGGGATATTGGCCGCCGTGGGCTGAGGTGTGGGAGCGGCAGTAGGCGTCGGATTGGCAACGGGCGTCGGAGCATTTCTCAAGCCCGATCCAGAGGTAACACCGGCAAGCACATAACCGACAATGACACCGATAAGTGCGAGAGAAACGGACATCCAAACATTCGACTTTGAGGAGGTTCCTGAAGCGAGAGTATTCATGCGAGTTGGGGAAAGAAAACAGAGCACATTTTGTGCCCGCCAAGCATACCGATCCCAACCGGACTTTCACGGAAACCGATTTGACAACGATGTCACCTCTAATTGTAGTACCCGAGCATTTCACTCATGAATGAGACTTGAGAGCAACATGCTCTTTGCGTACTGCTGCGGAAGCTTTCTGGGAATGCTGAGATAGCGAGATAGAATCGGTTCGTCCTTCTTGCTTCCATCAGAGAATTGCAAGTGTCGAACCCAAGCAATCTCGTTGTCCGCGAGAGGGTGGGGGAGCAGTGTGTCGACTTCAGACGTTACGTTCGAGGAGAAGAACGGGCCTTCCAGAGTCGTCGAGCGTCCATCTGAGGTTCCATAGAAGTTCACGAATGCCTCAAAGCCGCGTGAGTACGCTTCGATGAGTATGAAATTCCCCGTATCATTGCGAAACGTCAAATCCTGTTGGTGTGGGAAAATCGTCGCGTCAATCCCGACGCCGTACTTCTCATAGTAGCTCACGTAGAGACTGTGATTCGCACGATCGATGATCGGAAGTCCTGCGAGGAGCGCTGCACGGTACGTCGTGGTGGCAACCTGACAGATCCCTCCGCCGGGAAATGGCTTGAGATCAGTGCCATTCATGATGACTAGTGCATCTTCCCAGCCGTCTGCGGAAGACATGTAGTGCACCATATCGTTAAAGGAGACGACGGCGCCGGGAGGTACGAGGACATCATTGACAAAGTCCGACAGACCTTTGCGCACATTGGAAATTCTTCCATCTCCCGATCCCGCGAAGTTCGAGCGGCCGGAAGAGAGAAGTTTAAGTTTTCCCAGATCCCGTCCGGTTGTATTGAGAATGCGTCCCGGCGTGTAGGTCACGGGAAGAGAGAGCGTATCGTCCGATCCAAGCAACGAATTACGAATCGTTTTGACAACATCCGAATCGAAGACGTATCCCGCTTCCGCAGGATGATCCGTAGTTACTCGCAACATGTCACCATCACTTGCGACGACCGAGACGGTACTGTCTATGGGCAAAGGAAATTCTCCAGCAATTTTTTCGGAAAATGACTTTGCGATAGCGGCTTCATTGAGTTTGTACGAAAAGGTGTCTCCCAGATCCGCGCGAATCCACAGAGGATTGGCTGAGATTGTGAAACTCCATGGATCGAATGCCGTTCCATCCGAACTTTGAAATGATATTTGGAGTCTACGATGCAAAAGTGCGCTTCGCACCACGAGAGCATCTTTCAGCTCGTTGATAGAATAGTAACGCTGATAACGAGCATAGATTCTTTGCTGCAGTCTCTTCGTAACACGGACTTCCGAAGTGTCAGTAAGTCTGGGCTCATGCAGAATGTCCGCAGTGAGATTCCAGCCTTCTTTCTGAATCTGCCTCGTCGAAAGCGAAGAAAGCATTCTCGGAGACACGAAGAATTCCAGTACACCGAGGGAAATGAGAAACGCAAGAATTCCTATGGTGAGGGAGATGCGACGCATGATTTTATGTGTGTGGAGCGGAGATGGCGTTGTTGATATTGTATAACAATTTATAATTATAGTCAAACTCACTGCGCACACGACTGTGAATACACCAAAGTCGATTCAGTCAAAGAATTTTGTGTTTCAGAGGTATTTCTGTATACGCGTCCAGAGTTCATCCTCATCGAGGTCGCTCTTAATGAAGTAATCCTTCGCCCCCAACTTCAGGCACTTCTCTCGGTTGAGAAAATCGCTCAAACTCGAGAGAACAACAACGGGAACATCGATCGAACGTTCGCGCATGTAGTTCAAAACCGCGTAGCCGTCTCTCTTGGGCATGAGGATATCCAAAACCATCAGGCTCGGCTTCTCGCGTTCCAACTCACTGATCGCCTCATCACCGTTCGTGGCCTCCTTTATCTTCACTCCCTGCTCTTCAAGATTCAAACGCAACGTCTGACGGAGAGACGCGTCATCGTCCACGAGGAGAATGGTCTTGGGCATGAGAGGGGAGTGAAATCGACTTCATCGAGTATATACCACCGAGGAACATGCAAAGTGAGACTTCCATACGGAAGTCGTGTCCATGCGGAGTGCCATGCCTCTATTCAAATTTATGAGATAATATTCACAGTACTCGTTGATCATCACATTCTCTTCGCTCGACATGACATCTCCTGGGATTCAAGGACGACAGAAGACGCACAGCACGAAGGAGTTTGCCGAGTACGCTCACACCTCTCTCGACGATCTCTTCAATACGTTCAAGACAACGTGGAAAGGCATTTCCGATCGCGAGGCGGCAAAACGCCAACGCAAGTTTGGTCGAAACGAGCTTGCGAAACAGAAGCGCCACAGCGTCATTCTCGATTTCCTCTTCAGGTTTCTCAACCCCCTCGTCGTCGTTCTCCTCATTATCGCGACGTTCTCGCTTTTCTTCGGCGACAAAATCAGCGCACTCCTCGTCTCTTCGATGGCCGTCATCAGCGTCGTGGTTTCTTTCGCGCAGGAGTATCGCGCCGGAAAAGAAGCGGAGCGACTCAGCGCGATGGTGCAATCAACCTGCACCGTGTACCGCTCGGGCGTCTCGCGTGAGATTCGCATGAGTGAAATCGTTCCGGGAGACATCATCGATCTCTTCGCCGGAGACATGATCCCCGCCGATCTGCGCATCCTGTCATCCAAGGATCTCTTCATCAACCAGTCTTCGCTCACGGGTGAATCGTTTCCCGTGGAAAAGTTCCCCGAAAGCCTCGATCACGCCGCGAGGTCGATCATGGATCTCACGAACATAGCCTTCATGGGCTCCAGCGTCGTGAGTGGCACCGCTCTGGGCCTCGTCCTGAAGACGGGGCTCGGCACGC
>CAIJNU010000121.1 GCA_903822115.1 uncultured Candidatus Peregrinibacteria bacterium | reverse complement strand
TGCATCCGTGACGGAGATCTTGCCTTCGAGGATACGTTCAACGAGCGCGGCTTTCATGGCTGCGAGACGGTAAGCGTGGTGGGATTTCATGCCGCCACGGTAGACGATGAATGTGTAAGGCTAATTGCTGCAATAAGAACACGTTTTGTCGACATGGTAATCGAATGCCGTTTGCGTCGGCTGCATCTGTTCTGTTGCTCCGCAGCAAGGCCCGCGCGTGAAGAGCGTTCCGTCTTCATTCGAAAACTGCACCCGAAAGAGAAATTCCGTCGGTGAGAGTTGGCGCTGGCTGAGAATGTCTCTCACCTCCATACAACGGAGTTGGAAGTCACACCCGTGCTGAAGCAAAACAAGATGATTCGAAAGTTCAATATCGGGATTCCAATACTGAAATCTATCAAAACCTGCCCCATGATACTTCAGCGCCGCATCATATTGATGATGATGAAGAAGTGAAAAATAGGTAATCAAAACATTGCGAGCAAGTTGAAGATCAACGTCAGACTTTTTCTCTGAAACCACACATCCCTGTGTGCAGAGAAGAAGAAAACAGAGGCCGATGATGGAGAGGAAACGATGCATGGGAAGAAGAATAACACCCCCGGCTCTTTCGTCTCATAAGACCGGGGGTGCCTTTCTGATCTCACTAATCTGCCATAGGCAGATCTTCTAACTTGCTTAGGACATCGCCCAACCTCGTCCAACCTGCAATTCCCGATTCCGTAGTCAGGAAATACCAATCGCAATTCCAGTCCGCGATGGCAGAATCCGTGTAACTTCGACAAGATGTCGGAGAGGTATCGGCAACAAGGAAGCGTAAAGTGGAACCCGTTGCCGCGACCGCGAGAACCGAAGCATCGTCACTGCGCGATGTCCGTAAGCGTATCTCCCCTCTCGTCTTCGCAGGCAGCAGTGGTAGCATGGAGAACTCTGCCGGACGCAGAACGAGAAGATTCCTCACCGGATCGAGCATGTAAAGATCCCGCTTCCTCCAGAAGCCCATCCATGTATCGACGAGCGCCGTCCCATCACCCGGGAAAAAAGGCCAGCGAGAGATGAGCGCCATTTCCTTCAGGGTATTTGCGCGAAAGGAGTAAAGCGCATACTCGTCGTCATTGCTCGGACCGGGCGCGTGCACGGCGATTTCCTTCCATCGATCATGTACGTCCACATCGACGATTGCGAATCCATCGACGGCGCCGCTTGATAATTTCGATTCAAGAGAAACGTTGCCGACAGTGAGCATGAACTGCATGCCATCTTGGCCGGTGCGATGCAGGGAAATGTTTTCTGTGATTCCATCTCCGTCGAGATCAACCTTCGCTTGCATCTGCAACGGCCCCGGTGAGGGCAGCGGTGTGATGCCCCAAGCAGACGAAGCGACATCAGCAGGAGTTGCCGATGGTACGGAGACCGACTGCTGACTTTCCGCCAAAGGAGGCAAGCTGAGAACACGTTGCGATAGACGCGAACATCCCTGGAGAGCGATAACGAGAATGCCGACTGAGAAAAAGAAATATGGGCGATTCATAGGAGTGAAGATTAAGAAGTGGCGCACTTGTAGCTGCGCGCCTGGTAATCATTCGCAGGATTCCAATTGTTCAGTGTCAGAGTACCGAAATACGACCAAGGACGCAGCTGGTACACGACGCCATCGAAAAGTGTGGCGTAGCTGCTGTTGCCATTGACGACCGTGGAGCCGACGGTGGATTCCCACACATAGACACCGTTGGAGGTCGAAGGTCCAGTCCAGCTCAAGTGATCCACAAGAACCACATGCACGCCTGACTTATTCAGAATATCCCCGGTCTTTAAATTGCCCGCAGATGTCACGGGATCGGAAATAATCGGCAACGTTGAAGTGGATTGCTTCTGCGCTGCGGTCAGCCCCCACACGCGAGAGACAAAGCCGGAGCAATCGACCCCGTGTACCTTGTTCCACTTGGCACAGGAAGCATTGTATCCCGCAGCATGTCCGGCGACCTCGCCGTTGTACATCGCGCTGTTGAAATCACCGGGAAGTTCCGCCCCTCCCCAACGATAAGGCACTGAGGGGAACGACGTCACGTTGCCACGTCCAATGTACTGCCGGGGAATGATGCGATCAGAGCACTGAGTTCTGTTCAGATCCATATTCGCTGAAGTGTACGTCTGCGAATTCCCGAGGTACGCGTTCGCCTGTGACGCCATCGCGGAGCGTGATCTCGATTTCAAGAGAGGATCCGTCTTCCCGCTGCAATCGGCTCCCGCCGCGGAAGCGGCTGGCGTCTGGAGAATCGTCTGCATCACAAAAGATCCCAACGAATCCGCGAACGCAAGAGCCTGCGGATCGTTTTGCATTGCCGAAGGCACGGAGGTCTCCGGCTCCGAGAGGACGGGAGCGACGGAAGGCTGGAGCGCAAGCTTCACGATCCTTGCGCCATCTTTCTCTGTCTGAAGCGCATACAGAGTCCCGTCGGACGAAGCGGCGATGCCTTCTGGAACATCAATGTAGTTCTCCCCCGCAGGAGAACGTACCATCCCGCGAAGCTTCCCATCCGCATTGTAACTGCGAATGACAGAATCCACCGAGAGACCTTGCTTCATCGAAACCTCGGTCGTCTGCAATTGAAACGACCCGCCATCCTGCTCGGCAAACGGAGCGATTGAGTGCATATTCGTATGGAATGCCACGGTATCGAACGCGCGACCGTCGGCCGTCAGAAGATCTGCTTTCCGTCCGACCTTTTCCTGCGTTTTGAACGCGCCCAGCTTGTTCCCAAATTGTCCTTTGAGTCGCGGCGCAGAGAGGAGCGGCACATCCACGGTGGAACGCAGGGCGGAATTTGTGACCTCCAGAACCAAATCGCCATTCGCATTCACTTTCATTTCATCCACCACTTGCATTCCGGGACTCTTGGGCATTTCGACGATCGATTGATCCACGATTTTCCCATCGAGCGAGAGATGATAGAGATGCAAACTGTTTGCAACACCCACCGCATAGAGCTCTCCGTGATACAGAAAAGCGTCCGTCAGATTGGCTGACGGGAACGCAATGGTCGCGCGCGGCTTCCCAGACCGATCGAATCGCAAGATGCGATTTGCAGCGGAATCTTCGACGAGGAAGGAATCGTCATTCCCGACCATGAGACGCTTGGGGCCAGTAGGCTGCATCTCGGAAACATTTTCATT
>CAIJNU010000120.1 GCA_903822115.1 uncultured Candidatus Peregrinibacteria bacterium | reverse complement strand
TTCCTTGTACTCCTCGTATTCTCTGTCTTCCTTGTCTTCATTTTCCGCTTTCTCATCTCCCCACACTTCATTCCCATGTCAACATATGCCCCCTTCAACTACAGGCACTTTTCCGCTATACTATGAGGATTCATCAAACATCCATGCCCGCCTTTCTCCCCGCCTTCGACGACCTCATTGAGAGCAAATTCTCGATTGGGACAATCGAGCAGAAGATCCAGAATAAGACGGCGCTCCAGAAGGAAATCGGATGGCCGATCGAGCCCAAGCGCCCGATGCTCTGCCTCCCCGCCGGCATGACAGAGAAGCTCGGCGGCCAACTGCTCACCGAAGTTCTTCCCGGTATGCTTACACAGCAGATGGAGTTGCTCGTGCTGGGCAAGGGGTCGGCGACCTACGGATCCATCTTCACGCGCCTCGCGCAGGAGCAGCGCTATCGCGTGCACATCATCGCGGAAGAGGAGGAAGCGATGCACCGCATGTACGCCGCCGCCGACATGGCGCTCTTCATCACCGACCCCGCGCGCACGGAAGAACTGGAACACTGCCTCGCCTTTGGCGTCGTCCCGATCTCGGCCGCATCCTCCCTGCTCAACGATTACAATCCGGTTCAGGAAACCGGAAACGCATTCTTGTTCGATGCGCCCTCAAAGTGGACCGTATTCGCGGCGATCGTCCGTGCCGTCGAGACGTTCAAATTCCCCTTCGACTGGCGCACGATTCAGCGCCACTGCATGGAAACGATGCTGCGAAGCGGAAACCCGACTCAAAGGAAACGCTAAGAACGTCTTCTCACTTCTCGATGAAGCCTTCCTTCAGCATGCACACGACGAAACGCTGCTTAGCCGTCGCATCGTACGAGGTGATCTTCGTCTGGCGTGCGCATTCCTTCGTCGCGGCAATGTGCTGCCACATCGGAATGGAACGAAAGACGTTAGAAAGGATCACCCACAAAAGCGCGGTGACGCAGAGAAGGAGTGTGATGGAGAAGGGCTCGTGAAGTTTTTCGTGGAGGCGCCACATGCCAAGAACATACGCCGCTTCGCCGTTCACTCAAGTTGAGATTTTTCGGCAATGTGAGAAAAGCATGCAAGATGGAGACGGCTTCGAGATCTACTTCTCACTGGTTCCTTCCTTCTCCTCATCCTGAAGTGGGGACGTCTGCAGCACCTTCGCATTCCCCGCATCGACCTTCACCTCGAACTCCTTGCCGCTGCTGCCGAGGATGATCGAGTAGACCACGTTGCCTCCGTCATTCTCCAAAATCGTCGACTGCACCTTCCCGTTCTGTGCGGACTGCGCGGCCTTCTCCGCCTGTGCTGCGGTGATCTTCACAAGGGGCGCGATCACGGCGCAATTCTCCGCATCGGAGATATCCTTCGTGTCATCTACTTTGATGCTCGATGTGTACGCAGGCCTCGCACCGTTCTCTCCCATACAGCCACGCCCACCCCACCTGTGATCGAAGCGCTCGTGCACCATCGCCAGAGCAAGACCGCCCATCACGAGGATGGTGACGAGAATGCCGCAGACGAGACCGAAGAGAAATGATGAGGAGAGATGCTTCATGGAAAAAAGGAAAGAACATCACCACTCTACACCCGCTCGGTCAGAGCAATGAAGGATCCATTTCCGCCGCGCGCAACCATTTCTGCACTCTGGTCACCGAGGCCCGGTGCACTTGGAGCACTACACGTGTGCCCTCCGCCCTCGCTTCCATCACCCCTGGCAAATTCGCAAGAACACGACTTTCAAGGACTGCATCTTCTGGAACTCTTAAATCGAGCGTTTCGATTGTCTGCAAACCCGAATATCCGGCTGCTGGACTCATAACATGATGGAAAGAATTGTGAATATTGTTTCACTTCTTTGATGTTTGTCAATTGGCAGATGCCTACCCGGGCACGCATTGACGCGAGGTGGCGCCATGATAGTGTTTCCTCCATTTCCCGCACTCCCCATACCCGTCCTCGAGTCAGCTCCGGATCAACAAATCGAGACTGCCGAAGTACAACTTCAGGAAGCGATCCAACGATTCTCACAGGATCCGCAGATCATTAAGATCATAGAAAGCCGACAGAGTGAGGGGGTCAAAGCCGTGATGGGCGAATTCAAGAGATTGGCAAAGGCACACACCGGTCAATCATGGGCGCCCGCGATGGCTGCTCCAGAAAAGTTGGTACGATTCTTCGGAGATTTCGGCCGCGCGCAGAGAGCTCGCAATTTCTTCCAGGAGCTAGCGCGAACTCAACAACCAAAACCACTGAGTGAGTGGGATGTGGCAGAAGTTGAGAAATGCACGAAGGAGCGGATCGGAGCACACGTCCGTCTCGTGCGAGATGCCGTGCAGGATGCGACGACTCCTGTGCTGTTTGAGGATCGTCCCGAGCTCTCCACGCACCTACGCTTCAGAATCATTCAAGTACTGGGAGAAATCGCGTGGCGGGATCTCGGTGGAGATGAATCGACGAATATCGTCCGACAGCAACTCTATAGGAGAGAGGGGCGCTTCATAGGCGGAAACGATGAACATTGGATGAGGATCGAATCCGATCTTGCACAAGGCGCAGAGCAAGCAGCAACTATCCCGCGCATGAAGCCCATAGTGCCGGACATGCTCAACACCATCGCCGATGCAGCGGAGCGATCCGGCTTATTCGACGCAATCCGAGAACGCTTCGGCGACGTCGGCTGATTCTGTTTGGTCAAGAGTTGGCACATCCACACCCAAGACCTCACAAATTTTTCGCAATGTTTCCATCTCTTCCCTTCCAGCTCTTTTGGCAATAGCTGCGATTTTCAAATCCCAATACTCCCTCCCCTCTTCGGGAAAAGTCCTTTTGAGTTCTGCAGCAATCTTCATCCTCATCCAAGCCAAGCCACCCACCGACACTTTCGCGTCTTCCTGCACATCCAAAACAGCAACAGCCTCAGTCGACATGACAAGAAAATAGAACTATCAGGCTTCAGAGTCCAGAGCACCAGAGTCCAGAAGTCCCAATCGATCGAGACGCCCCTCCCAATACCCTGCCAACATGGTGGGATACCCAAATATAACCCGATTCCCATCCAGTCGTGAATCATGAGGAGCATGATGCTCTTGAAGGCGAAGACCAGATCTTCGACGAGCCGCTTCCTCTGGTGATCCCAAATCTATTGTGCGAATTTCAACGTGTGAAGGTGTCATGGTATTGAAAAGGAAAAAGTGACGCGGAACTATCCCACTCGCGAAAGCGTTTGTCAAAGAGATATTGTCCGATTTGATGAGTCTCTTCATTGTAGTTTCTCAACTCTTCCTGCACAGAGTACTTGACCCTTCCACCTCCGCTCTTATCGGAGCTACGGTGAACAACGTTTGCTTCGCGAAGGTTGGTGGGTCAGGTGGGATTTGTCCGGCTTCGCTGACGGCTACGCCGAGACTGCACCCCGGCGAAGTTCCGAGAGCAACGGAGACGGGTGGTGATGGACGGGGGTATAGTTACACAGTGTTCATGTTTCCAATAGAGTTAGCCAAAAAACGCTATATTAGGTTAGAAGAATCACGCCATAGATATATTGAGGAAACGTATGTGAAAGAATTATTTGGCGCGAAGGAGAGCGAGAAAAATATCTGTGTAAACTAAAAGAGCGAGGGGAGGTAGAAATAACGAGAATAAGTCTTACTCAGTCAGTTTATTTGCAACTATCAGCATCTAAATTTGCTTCCTTCCCGAGGATCGAGGTTGGATAAAACTTGTTACAAAGAATCTTCAAACCATTACCTCTTTGTTGAAGGAAATTTACAACCTGATCGTTATTACATATAGGATTTATCAGATATTGGAAATTGATTCTTATATCTTCCTTTGAGAGAAGACCGCTTTTGCATTGCTGGTATAAATCTTCAAAACCATTTAGATATAGTCCTAAATTTTCTTCATCCAGTATTTGTTGCCCAGCTTTAAGTTTTCTAATTACCAGTGAGTTTTTATCGTCAAATTGATAGAAATCTTTGTAGAGCGTATTGATAATATCAAAACTCAATTTTTTCTTTTCTGCTTCTAGCTGAGCATTTGAATTTTCAATCAATAGTTCAGTGAGCCTATTTGCATAACTGCCATTACCCACAGAGGCACTCATAGCTTGGAAATCACCAATAGAGATGAGAATTCCAGCAAGAGTTAGAGCCAACATGGCCAAAGAT
>CAIJNU010000119.1 GCA_903822115.1 uncultured Candidatus Peregrinibacteria bacterium | reverse complement strand
TTGAAGTCGAGCTTTGTCATTCAAAAAGCCTCCATGAGTGTGGGGGCTTTTTTCAATAATTTCCCTTTCACCCCAAACCCGCTACAATCCCCCCACTCACCATGGATGCTTCGATGATCAAAGATGTCCTCGGCGGACTTGTCACCTTCCTGCCTTTCGAAGTCACGGATATTAAAGTGACGGAGGAGGATGGCGGTGTGACGCGCGTGGACATCGTGGCGCCGGAGGCGAGCCGCGTGATCGGCTGGCATGGAGAGACGCTTAACGCTCTGCAGCACGTCCTGAAGTCGATATTAAGATCGAAGGCGAAATTGGATCGTAGTCCTTTCCTTGTGCTCGACGTCGACGGTTACCGCCGCTCGCAGGAGGACAAGGTGTGCAAGATCGCCGAACAGAAAGCCGACTTCGTGCGACGCACCGGCTCGCGCCTCGCGCTTCCTCCCATGAGTCCATACTTTCGGCGCATCGTGCACATGCACGTCGCCAATACTCCCGTGCTCCAGGATCTCACGACGGAGAGCGTGGGCGAAGGAGAGTATCGTCAGATCGTGCTGCGATTGAAAGATGAGAAGGAGGGCGACGGCGGCGAACTCTCGCCGGTCATGGCGGAGGATGCGGGGTTGGAGAATTTGGATGTATAACGAGTGAACAGTGGGAAGTTATCAATGAACAGTGGTTTTTTGTCGAACCAATTTCCACTGTTCACTTATCACTCTCCCTCTTCCATTCTTCCAATATCTTCCTTTCTTGCTTACTCAACCTCGTCGGAACTTTCACCTGCACCGTGACGTAGTGATCGCCGCTGCGACTCGTCGAGAGGATGGGCATACCTTTCCCCTTGATGCGGAACACCTGATTGGGTTGCGTGCCCTCTGGGATTTTCAGAGACACGTCCCCGTGGACGGTAGGAACCGAAAGAGTCGTTCCGAGGATCGCATCGAGCGCGGGGATTTCGACGGTGCAGTGTATCGCGTCGCCCTCGCGTTCGAAGCGCGGATCGCTGCGAACGTGGATGCGAATGTACAGATCTCCGGCGGCAGTGCCCCTGCGTCCCGCCTCACCCTGTCCCTGCAATTTCAGTGACTGTCCGTCGCTGATGCCGGCCGGAATATTGGCCGTGACCTTCTTCGAAACCGACACGCGTCCCTCGCCGTCGCATTTCGAACACTTCTTCTCCGGGATTTTCCCCGAGCCGCGGCAGGTTCCGCAAATCGTTCTCTGCTGCACGGTACCGAAGATGGATTGCGCCGAGCGCGTCACCTGTCCCGTCCCCGAACATTCCGCGCACGTCTTCACGGCCGAGCCACGCTCCGCGCCCGATCCATCACAGTGATCGCATGTCGACAGGGTGCGGATGCCGACTTCCCGTTTCGCGCCCGTGACGGCGTCCATGAAATCGATCGTGAGTTCCGTTTCGAGATCACGTCCTTCCTGCCGCGTGGCGCGTCCTCTTCCGCCTCCACCGAAGAATCCCTCGAAGAGATCGCCGAGATCCCCGAAGCCGCCCTGCCCCATATTGGAAAAATCGAATCCCTGGAATCCGCCTGATCCTCCCTGCCCCGCGCCGGAAGCGCCTCCCGCCTCCCCGAACTGATCGTACATTTGTTTCTTCTGGGGATTGCTCAGAACTTCGTACGCCTGGTTCACTTCCTTGAATCGGCGCTCGGCCGAAGCGTCCCCTTTGTGCTTATCGGGGTGGTGTTCCTTGGAGAGCTTGCGGTAGGCCTTCTTGATGTCCTCCGCGGATGCCCCTCTTTGGATGCCGAGAATCTCATAGTAATCCTTCGCCATTGGCTTCAGCATAGCGAAAACACCTCTGGGAACGAAGGACAAAATTTGGTATAATACTACGATATGTTCACACACAGAACATCCACACAAAAACGGCACCAAATTCTCTTCCTCCTTGCTGTGGTGGCACTCATCGGCGGGACGTTCTTGCGATTCGGAAAAGGCGACTCGGTCAGCGCGATGCTCCTCAACAGAGCACCGACGTATCCGTGGACGGTTTTCTCCGCGCAAGACATGGAGCGTGGCGTGGTGGCGATGAAGGATACGAACATCGTTTTCCACCTTTTGATCTCGATGCCCGATACGTATCGCGATGATCTCCTCGGGATGCGCGGGGACAAGGTGCGCTACTGGGGATACTGCTTTGCGGATCCCGGCAACACCGGACGCCCCCCGAATACGGTGGGACTCCCCGGTAATCTCTTCTTTTCGGAAGCGGAACGTGCGGTGAGGAACGAGCTGACTCCGCAGGGGGCGCCGGTGTACTCCATTATCAATCTCCCGACTGCGGCGGATCTGCAGCGCGACGCGCAGACCGGAAATCGCAACGGACTTCTCCATCATGCGCTCGATACGTTCCATGGCGGCGATACGTGCTACCTCATGACAGCGGACAATCTCGATATCGGTGTCGACAGCGATATGGACGGTCTCAACAATTCACTCGAGAAGAAGTTCGGGGCGGATCCGAACAATCCCGACACGGACGCAGATGGTATCAAGGATGGCGTTGAAGTCTTCAATTTCCATAGCGATCCTCTCAACCCCGATACGGACGGCGACGGGATTCCCGATGGCGTCGAAGTGCACGGCCACGAGCACATGCAGCAGGGCGACACCGATCCGACGAAGGCCGATAGCGACAGCGATGGACTGTGCGACGGCTGGTGCCAGATGGATCGGTCGGGACAATTCTGCAACATGCTTCAGGATGGTTCCATGAACGGCCGTTTCCGCTGCGTTTCGACGGATCGATGGGGCGGCGAGGACAAGAATCTCAATGGCAAGGTGGATTCCGGGGAGACCGACCCCACACTGTGGTCGACTGCGGGAGACGGCATCTCCGACGGTGCGAAGTACTATCAGCAGATCCTTCAGCAGCAGTATCCCTTTTCCTCTTCCTCGTCCTCTTCCCACTAAGCGTTATGCTTACCCTTCTCACCCTCTTCTTCCTCCATTCGCCAGGAGCGCCCACTCTCGCGTACCTGACACCTGAAGAGATGTTCCTCCAGGGACAGAGTCAGTACTACGGTCCGGTCGGTGTCGCCCTTCCTATCAACCCGAGAAGGGCTGAGTGGCAGGCGGAAGCCGACGCCGCCGCGCGCCAATCCGCCGCGTCCTCTCAAGCGGCCGCTGCCCGAGCGGCTGTCGCGTCTTCCTCATCTTCCTCGGTTCCTCCGAGTGATCGTGGCCATCAGGGCGATCAGTCGAATTATTGGGCGCCGCAGGATATGGGGAATTCCAACCTCGATCCGCAGACGGTGCGTCTCCTGAAAAGGATCGAAGCGCAGAGTCATTTGCAATCAATGCAGTCGCCGCAACCTCCTCCTTCCGGATCGCAGCCTTTGGCTTCGAGTGGTCCGGGTGAAGACGCAGCATTCTGTGCCATCGCTCTCGCGGTCGGCGTGACGGCGTACGTGGCGTGGAAGAGGAAGATGCGCGGCATGTCCTTCTGAGGATCCGCTTCGCAGCAGAACGTCTTCCTTTCCTCTGGAAGGCGCTCTCAGAACGTTTGGAGCCGAACGGGAAGTGTGGGAAGAGACACATCCCGAAATTCTGCTACCGTAGCGGTCATGGAGAATGTCTCGCTCACGGGCAAGCGGTGGATCATTGAAGAGGATTTTCGCGAGCTTTTTGATACGCAGAGAGACTTCGGTTCGTCCCTCCTCTCGCACTTTCAGCATCATCGCGTTCTCACCGAAGAAGGAAGTCTTCCTTTCGTCGCGCTCGGCAGCGTGCCGCGGGACATGACGAAGGCGATCGAGCGCACGCAGAGGGCGGTGGCCAAGCGCGAACGCGTCGCGCTCTTCGGAGATTTTGATTGCGATGGCATCACGTCGGTGTGTCAGCTTTCGCGCGCATTCGAGAGGCGGGGATTGCAGCCGATGCTGCGTCTGCCACAGCGCGTGAAGGAGGGGTACGGATTGCGTCTTTCGCAGGTTGATGATTTCAAAGCTGCGGGCGTAACGCTCCTCTACCTGCTCGATACCGGTATCGTCGCACATGAGGAAATCGCGGCGGCGAAGAGTCATGGGATCGATGTCATTGTTCTCGATCATCACCGTCTGCCGGACCAGCTCCCGGAAGCAATTGCCATTCTTCATCCCGCTCTCGCCTCTTCTCCGGGCATCGCTCTGGCCGCCGCAGGCGTGACATTCGGATTTGTGTCGTGGCTCGAAGCGACGGAATCGACGTCGTGGGAAGGGCGGGCAGAAGATCTCGCGCTGGCGGCGATCGGCACCGTTGCGGATCTCGTGAAGTTGCAGGGGAGCAATCGCGCGCTCGTACGTGCCGGCATCGAGGCAATGAGTACGCTTGGCAGCGGACCGATTCACGCTCTCCTCCGCGCATCGGGGATTGCCGAAGCGCTCACGAGCAGAGATATCGCATTTCGTATTGCGCCGCGCCTCAATGCCGCCGGCAGAATGGATGATCCGATGATCGCGCTGCGTGCGCTTCGCGGAGACCTCGAATCCCTTACACTTCTCGAGCATTTCAATACGCTGCGGCAAGACAGCGTGCGCAGCATCCTCGCGCGCGTCGGGAAGGAGGCCGCGCAGAGCGACAGAACTTTTCTCTGCTTGGCATCAAGGGATTATCCCGCCGGCGTCGTCGGCCTCGTCGCGGGGAAATTGTCCGAAACACACAGCAAGCCGAGCCTCGTTGCGCACATTCACGGAGAGCTTTGCACCGCCTCGCTGCGCAGCATCCCGGGGTATGATGTCACGGATGCGATCCGATCCTGCTCGGATCTCCTCCTCACATTCGGCGGTCACAGCGCCGCAGCGGGGTGCACGTTCCATCTCTCTCAGTTCCCGCAGCTCGCCGATCGTCTGCAGGCGCATGCGCAGGAGCGTCTCACGCAGGAGCGTCTCATTCCCACGCTGGCGATCGACGGCATCCTCGATCCCACACACATCTCACTCTCACTCTGTACCGCACTGAATCAGCTCGAGCCGTTCGGGGAAGGGAATAGGGAGCCGCGCTTTCTACTCCCAGCCGTGCAACTTTCCGCTCTCAAGAGAGTCGGCCGAGAATTCGCACACCTGCAGGGCACGACCAACTCTCTCAAGTTGGTGGGCTTTGGACTCGGATCCGTCTTCGAGCGCATCCCCGCGGTCGTCGACGTCGTCTGCCGTCTATCCATCGACGCGTGGAACGGCACGCAAAAACCTCAGCTCATCGTCGAAGACCTGCGCATTCCGGTTCAGACGGGTGCCAGTTTGCCTTCCATCGAGAAGACTTCCGTGAGCGGCACGGCGAGGGCGGAGGCGATCTTATAGGCGAGGAGGACGGACGGATTCGTGCGGCCGCGCTCGATCGACATGATAGTCTGGCGGCTCACTCCCGTGCGCAGCGCCAACTCTTCTTGCGTCATATTCCTCTCGAAACGGAGTCGGCGGATAGCGTTCTTGAGGATGACGGACGGCATAGGGCGAAGGGAGGGGATCAGGAACGACTCCACATCATCAGATGAGGAGTCACCGCCGCATTGTACTGATGGATTGCATGTGGGCAAGACCGATTTTTTTGAGAAAGCAAACGGCCAAGAGCAGAAACTGACATTCGTGACAATGGATCTTCTTTGCGGTGAAGATTGCATTTTTGCTACGATAGGACGCCATGGGAACGTCTCCATTCCACGGAATCTTCAGCGCGCTTGGTAATGGGACGAATGATCCCTCCGATGATGGGGAGCTTTTGCACGAGGAGAGGAAGAAGAAGCAGCCGTCGGAAGTGGGAAAAGTCGCGGTGGATATCTATGAGCAGGAAGATTATTACATCATCAAGGCGCCGATTGCAGGTGTACGTCTCTCCGATCTCGATATCGAAGTGAATGACAATGTGTTGACCATTCGTGGATTTCGCAAGCAGACCGATGCGGTGCCGGATGATCAGTATTACCTGAGAGAGTGCTTCTTCGGTCCCTTCTCTCGGTCCGTCACGCTCCCGTTCGTCATCGATCCGCGGAAGGTGCGCGCGACCTTCAACAAAGAGTGCATCCTGAAGATTTTGGTGCAGAAGGAGGAGAAGGTGAAGATCGTGAAGATCAACGAGGGGTGAAGTATCGGGTAGAATACGGCCATGAGTATCGTGACGAAGAAGGGCGACAGGGGAGAAACGGGACTTGCCGATGGCAGTCGCCTTCCCAAGTCCGACGGACGCTTCCATGCGGTCGGGACGGTGGATGAACTCAATGCCGCAATCGGCGTTGTGCTTGCAATGGGGGAAGTTTCAACGGAGCGCACAAATCTCCAGCGCCTGCAGCATCTCCTCTTTCGACT
>CAIJNU010000118.1 GCA_903822115.1 uncultured Candidatus Peregrinibacteria bacterium | reverse complement strand
TTCCGTTTGCAGCGCCTTCACGGCTTCATCGAGGAACGGACTCTTCGGTGCTTCGGGCTTAGCCCCTGGTTGTTCTGTTTTTTTCTCAAGAGGCTTCGGCGTTCGCTCGGGCTGCGAAGGATTTGCCTCGGGTGCGGGAGCCGGTGAATCAGGAAGAACATCATGCATTATTCGATTTTGCAGGAGATTGATTGGGAGTATTCGCTGCGATTTGCGCGGCCTTGGCCTCCTGAAATTTCCCTGTGAGTGTGTTTTCTGTCTCAGCGAGCTTGTCGACGCTTGCGAGAAGCGTCTTGTCGTCCGTGATGGAATCCTTCCCAAGTTCATCGACCAAAGAGACGAGGTCATAATCCGGCAACCCCGCCCCGCGCGTCGTACGTGCCTTCGCGATCTCCGACGCCTTCTGATTGAGCGTGGTTCGAATCTCCGCGAGCCTTGTTTCCGACACATCCTTCAGTGCCGGGATTGTTTTCAGCCCGGCGATCTCGGCCTCCCGGGAATGCGAGAGTCCGACGAGGAGTTTTTTGAACGCGCCGAGCATTCCCTTGTTGTCGCAGAGCTCCGCAAGCTGCTTGAGCAGCCATGAACCGAACCCCTTCGCAACCGAGAGGTACGAGTCCGCCCGGCTCTTCCAGGTTTCGATCATGGTGTCCGCCTGTCCATTGACGATCTTCTCGCTTGCATCCAGCCACTCCTCGAGGGTCTTGGTGACTTTTTCCTGTTCGGGAGAAAGCATCTTGGAATTTTTCAGTTCCTTGATTCCTCCGCGATACTTCGCGATGTCCTCTTTGCTCAGCTTCTCACCCTTGTCCTTCTTCACATCGATCTCCGCTTTGAGCACAGTCAACTTCTGCTCGACTTGCTCGTGAGTCAGTTGTTTTTCCGCAGTTTCCTTGGGATTTCCCGAAGGAATCTTGGGTACGTCTGGTTTCGATTCAGGCATTGTTGGCATGGATATTTGTTTGGTATTTCCTGATTATTATAGCATATTTTGTCGCAAATCGGCAATGCGCCACTTCGAGGCCGTTCCATGGCTCAAATCAGCGATGAAACAACCGGTTCAGCCGCGTAATCCAGAGCAGAATCGCGATCCAGACGCAGGAGACAACACCGAAGAGTGCGGTTTCGAGTGCATTTTTGAGGAAAGGCTCGGCGAGGAAGAGCGAGGCGCCGAAGAGAATCGAGAATGTCAGCCACTGAAATATTTCCTTCGTGGCAAAGTGAATCGGCGCCACCTTCAGCGCCTGCGGAAGGAGCATGATTGCGAGGAGGAAATGCACGACGATGAGTGCCGATCCTGCGCCGACGAAACCGAGCGAAGGCGTCCAGAGGAGATTGAGAATAATCGTCAGCACCACCCCCACACCGAAGCTCGCCATGAGTCGTCCCCATTGTTGGCGCGCGAGGAAAACATAGAAGCAGTAGAGGACGATGCCATTGAGGAACATCGGAATGGACATGAGACGAAACGCCATGTCCGCCCCCGGATGACCGGGCGTGCCGAGGTACGCGTGCGAGGAGAAGACGAGCGTGATCGGCCGGGCGAGGAAGAATGAGAAGAGAAACATAATCGTTCCCGACAGCAGCAAAAGGAAAAAGGTTCGGCTCAATAATTTTTTCCGCGCGTTCGGATCCTGATCCTGACTCAGAACCGGAAGAACGGAATTGAGGAGGAAGGTCGGAAGGAGAAATGCCATGTCCTCCACTCTCCCCGCGAGCCCGTACACCGCATTCTGCAGCGCGAAATCGGGTCTCAGCAGCGCGATGAACACGACGTCGAGTTGCCGGTACATCGTGAGGAGGAGGTACGCGACGCCGTAGGGAGCAGCGAGCAAAAACATCTTTTTCAAGAGCGGAAGATCGACGCTGAGGCGAACACGCATGAAGCGCAGCGCGTAGAAATAGGAGACGAGGAAGAGCACGAAAGCGCCGATCCCCCCGATCCCGAGAAACCATTCGTAGACGGAGAGGTCGGAAGAGAGGCGAACGCCGTAGAATACGAAGAGACCGATGCCAGCCGTCGTGATGATGCGCTGGAAAACCTCGGCAATGAAAACGAATTGCATTTTGTACTTCACTTGGAAGATCGTGCGGATCGTTCCCGCGAGAAGCGTGAAGACCGGGACGAACGCCGCGATGGTGACTCCGATCGGGAAGGGCGTTCCCCGCCACAGCGGCATCGCCCACACTGCGGCAACGGCGGCGCCGAACGAGAGTGCCACGATGAGACATCTCAGAAGGAGGAACACGCCGAAGACGCGTTCGGGATCCTTCGCCTTCGCGATCTCGCGGACCGATACGGCATAGAGGCCAAAGTCGGCGAGAATGGCGAATGTCTGCAGAAATCCGTACGCCGAATTGTAGTATCCAACGAGCTCCTTGCTCAGCCCCAGCGTCACGAACTTCACCGTCACCACCGAAAGTACCGCCATGACGAATTGGCTCGCGACCTGCCAGAGCGTGGACACGGCGATTGAGCGACCGCTGTGCGACTTCTCGGCCGCGATCCCCATCGCATCTTCAGCCATGATGTCATCCGCCATCTGCATGAAGTGAGTGTAGAGGAGGGGCCTTCGTCGCGCACGCTGCACAAAAAATCCCCGGAGCGAAGCTGGGGAGAGAAATGCCGCAAGCGGCATCATCGCTCCAGGGATCAATATATTACGTATATTTATTTCAAATGTCAAGTACAGTGGACTTCTGCTAAATATTCCCTACAATCCCGCACGAAACATGTCTCTCTCCTTTCGACACCTGACGTCCACGAGACAGCTCTCCCGAGCCGACACGGACGTCATTTTGAAGCATGCCTATGAGATGGAGCAGGTCGTGAAGACTCCCAAGCAAGATGAGCGACTCAAGGGAAAAGTTCTCGCCGCGCTCTTCTACGAACCTTCCACCCGCACGCGCCTCTCCTTCGAGACATCGATGCTGCGACTTGGAGGATCGGTGATCACCGCCGACGGTTTCCAATTCAGCTCGCTCTATAAAGGAGAGACTATCGAGGACACGATGATGATGGTCGGGCAGTACGCCGACATCATCGCCATGCGTCATCCGGAGCAAGGGTCCGCGGATCGCGCCATCACCGTCTGCCCTGTCCCCTTCATCAACGCCGGCGACGGCCCTGGCCAACACCCCACGCAAGCGCTCCTCGATCTCCTCACGATTCATAAGGAGCGAGGAAAGATCAACGGACTCCACATCGCGATGATCGGCGACCTGCGCTTCGGTCGCACGGTGCACTCGCTCACCTACCTCCTCGGTCTCTACAAGGATCTACGTTTCACGCTCGTGTCGCCGAAGGAACTCAAGATGCCCGAGAAGGTGACGAGCTTCATGAAGGAGAAAGGCATGTCGTTTGTGGAGACGACGGACTTTGCTGCAGCGCTCGACTGCGACGTCGCCTACATGACGCGCATCCAGCAGGAACGGTTCACGGATCGATCCGAGTACGAGCGGCTCAAACTCGTGTACGTGCTGCGCGCGGATCAACTGAAGGGCAAGGACGTGACGATCCTCCATCCGCTCCCGCGCGTCGGCGAGATCGAGACGGATGTGGACGCACTTCCGAACGCCGCGTACTTCCGACAGGCGAAGAACGGCCTCTACATGCGTATGGCGCTGATTGATTTGATGGTGGGGAGATAGACATAAGATATAAGACGTGAGACGTAAGATAGAAGTTGGCGCGTCCCAGTTTTCTTATATCTCACATCTTAAATCTTCCCCGTTCCCTCAAACTTCCACTATCATTCCCCTGTGCCCCCAACCTTCGTCCTTCCCGGCCTCATCGACTGCCACGTGCATTTGCGAGAGCCCGGCCTTACGGAGAAGGGAGATATGATGAGCGAGACGAGAGCGGCGCGCGGCGGCGGCGTCACCACCGTGTGCGACATGCCGAATACGATTCCTCCGACCGTCACGATCGAAGCTCTTCGCGACAAAGTGGAACGCGCGGAGAAAATTTCCGATTGTGATATCCGCTTCTTCTTCGGCGCGACGGAGGAGCGTCATCTCCAAGAATTCGAACGGCTCTTCACCGATCCATCACTCGCCGAGCTTCGGCGAAGATGCTGCGGCCTCAAGCTCTACCTCGATCACTCGACGGGAGATCAGAAGGCGAGCGACGGCGTACTGAAGAAAGCATTCGCGCTCTGCGCCGCACTCGACCAGGTCGCGGTGTGCCACTGCGAAGATTCCGCCACGAACGAGGATGCGAAGAAGCGGCTTGCGGAAGCCAAAAGTATCGATGCCTACTCGCTGATGCGTCCGCCGCAAAGCGAGGAAAAGTCCGTCGCCTATGCCATCGAACTGGCGCGCAAAACCGGTGCGAAACTTCACATCGCGCACCTCTCGACGAAGGGCGGCGCGGAGAGAGTAAAACAAGCGAAGGCGAGCGGCGTACGCGTGACGTGCGAAGTTGCCCCACACCATCTCTTCCTCACAACCGATGATTACGCCTCACTCGGCGCGCGCGCGAAGATGAATCCCCCTCTGCGCACCGTCGAGCATCGTGACGCGCTCTGGGCCGCCATCGCGGACGGAACAATCGACTGCATTGCGACGGATCATGCACCGCACACGCTCACGGAGAAAAACATCGACGATCCCCTGCAAGCACCGAGCGGCGTGCCGGGCGTGGAGACGATGCTTCCGCTCCTCCTCACCGTCGCCTCCGGCGGCTGGCCCAACCCCCGATCTTCGCTGCCCACTGTCCACGGTTCACTGTCACACTCCGACATCACCCGCCTCTGCTTCGAAAATCCCAATCGCATTTTTGCTCTAGAAAAAACTTCAGCGAATGCGGGCAAAGTCACCGTCAACCTCGATGTGCCATGGACGATCCGCGCGAAGAATCTCCATAGCAAGTGCGGTTGGACGCCGTACGAGGGATGGGATGTGATCGGGAAGATCACTCTCGCCCCTTAATGAGCTTGTTCAGAAGCAGCCTCGTCACACTATCCACCATGCCGCTGGGACGAAGCTTATTCTTCTTCTGGAAGGCGATGAGAGCGGTCTTCGTCTTCTGATCGAAGGTGCCGTTCTTGAAGGTCCCCGAGAGGAATTTCTGCGTGGAGAGGTAGGACTGAAGAACGGAGACGTCTGTTCCCTGCGTTCCCATGGTGAGGGTGCGCGTGAATGACTTGATGGTTGGAGCGGTGACTTTGGGAAGAACTGTGGGAGAAGATAGTGAGAGGAGCTTCTGCTGTGTGACGACATCGGCGATGCCCGTGGGTTTAATTCCCGCGGATTGCTGGAATTTGAAGATCGCCTTCACCGTATTGTCATCGTACGTTCCCGTGACGGGGCCGGTGAAGATCTTCTGTTTGAGGAGGATGTTCTGGAGTGCAAATACATCCGACCCTGCCATTCCGGTGTGGAGGGTGCGGGGTGCGGGAGCTGCAGAAGACGAGCTGGTAGTTCCCTTGATAGGAGTAGATATTCCTCCTCCACCCCCACCCCCTCCGCCGCCACCGCCTCCCCCACCCCCGCCCCCGCTCCTGCGAACGGGTGTGGAAGAAATACTTGAGGAGGAACTCGATTCCGGAGGTTCGGGGACAGCGACGGTGAATGTGTAGAGGGGGCTAACGACCTGACTACCGTCATAATCCGCTCCTTGTACTAGATGATCAGCAGCTCCAATAAACCAAGTGTGTCTCCCGTTTTCGAGCGACATGGCAGGTGTACCGGAAGTTATGCCGGGGATATATCCCATTGCCAGAGAGCCATCGATGTAGAGCCTGTAGTCCGAATATCCCTCCGTCGGCTCCCAGGAAAATGTGGGAGTGGCCATGGTGAGTAGAGCGCCGGAAGATGGAGCGGAGAGGGAGATCGGCGGAAGAGATGGCGTAATAAATACAAGATGTTGTCCCCAAAAACACGCGCTCCATGTTCCATTCGTGAGAGGCAATGCGACGGGAAGCTTAAATGGCTGATCGCACTTCACGGTGAAAAATTGGCATGTGGCGGCCGGATTGGATAAGTCGCAAGGATTCCCCGAAACACAATCAATGGCAAGATTGTTCGAACCGGAAGTACAACCATCACTCTGTGGCCAATAGAAAATCGGCGAAAGCGTGGTTGCTATGGAATAATCCGGAGGATAGGAGGGGAAAAAATTCAAAAGAGGAATGTACGATGGAATGCTGTCTGCCGTGTTTCCCTGATTGTCGACGGCCCGCACAAAGCATGGAAGATAGCCGCCCGGAAGAGAATTTTGGATCGTCACACCCGTACCCGTGCCGGGGATATTATCGAGAAACAGTTTGTTGTTTATGAAGAGCTGATACTCGGCGATGCCGGATTCGCTCTCCGCGGGACTCCACTTGAAGGTGATCATCGGCCGATTGATCAAATGACCATGATCATCCGAACCTTCGGCGAGATCGTGGAGCATGGCAGGCGTGACGATCGTAGCGACGGAGAATGTGGAGCCGGAACTGGTGAGCACCCCGCCGTTGCTTTCCACCGCCCTGACGAACCATGTATGCAGCGGGTTCCGTGCTGTCGAAGACTCCTTCTGATAATTGATGGCGGATTGGACTGACGTCGTATTGCCGGGAATATTATCGGCCTGCTTCATGCCATCCACCCAGAGCTCGTAGTGAGAAATCCCTCCGAGATAGCTCCTCGCCGGACTCCAAGAGAAAGTGGGGTTCGTGTCGATGCCCAATCCCTTCGGGGAAATATTAATTGGCGGAAGCTGGGGAACGATGAACATTTTCGGATCGCCCACAACGATATCCATCCAATGAATCACCGACGATGCCGCATAGAAACTTTCCGCCATGTTGTATCCGGCACTGTAGTGATCGAAAAGAAAGTCAGGGGGCGCAATGGCACCCCCACCCGGTTCCGAGACATACCCCTTCACTCCCGCGACGCCCTCCGCAATGAGGTCGGCAATGAGAGATTGAGCATTGGAATCTCCATAGGGAGAAGGGGTCGTGAATTTTCTGGCCGATGTGGATACGAATGTTTCCGCGATGGAGCCGCTGCCCCATGCATTATGCGGAAGGGCACGGCGCGGCGGATTCCCGGCGTCTTCACTCCTGTCACCAGAATTGCTTGCGAGGCTCCAGTATCCGATGACATTCTGCTGACGTCTCACAAGCGCGATCGCACCGTCCAGGAGGGTATTAAATCCTCTGGAAAGAAGTAGTTGATTGGCAGCTTCGAGTAAAGGTTGAGTGAGGGGTATCCAACCGCTTGCGGTGGTGCCGCCATCGAGAACGAAGAGCCCGTTTTGCTTGAGCGTTTCTCCAGAGCCGACGGCGGTTCCCGCCGAACGATCGATGAGACGTTCCACGTCCTGCACGGTATATCCCGTGAGACGCGTGACGAGGTACATGGAGTACGCCGCGTGAGAGAATGGAAGGTGGGAATTGAAGTACGGATTCGTGACGGATCTGGGATAATGGACAACGTATCCTCCTATGGGAGGAAATGGAGAATCATTAAAATTCGATGGATCGCAGGATCCCGTATCGGGCTTCCCGAGACAGGCCGCAAGATAAGAGTCCACGGAAGGAAACATGCCGTTGAAGAAATCGTCTATGTAATATGGATCAGTTATGGAGTGGGGGAAGTTTGGGCTCGGATCCGTCTGGAGCAAGATGTAGTTTGGGATGCCCTTGGTGAGGATAATGTAATTGATCGGATGCTCAGGATTGGCGATATTGTGGGATGCGATGGCGGCATCGAGCGGATGCTTGATGTCGTTGATGTAATCCGCGAGGGTGATGCGTTCGGTCGTGCCGGTGCCGCTCGTGTCATTCACATCAACGCCATCGTTGGCGATTGTAATGTGCACGACGTGGTCGGAGCCAATCCCGGGAATTCCCGCTCGCGCATGGAGGAAGTAATTGACGATCGCAATGGAGTCTGGCGACTTCGTGTTCTCGACGATCAAGGTATCTTTGTAATTGTACGGATCGGAGAGGGTGGAGAGATCCAACGTCGATGATGTCGATGAGCTCTGGGAAGAAACCACCTCTCCACTCCCGCTCGATGATTCGTCCTCACCCACCTGCGCGGGGAAGGAGGAGCTGTGAATGCAGCTCATCACAACCAATGCGACCATGCAGAGCGCGAATGCGAGAAGGTATTCCAGAGTGGCCCTGCGATTGGTGTGTTTTCGGCTTGGCAGAGAGAATGTTGGTATTCTGGCCATTATAGCTCATTTGCACGAACGAAGAAAGCTTCCCCTATCGAGAAACTGACACCAAATCCCTCAATGCCGCCAAATTCTTCACGACGAAATCCGCCTGCTCCATCGCCTCCTTGGGCGTATACGCCCCCTTCACAATGCAGCACGGCATGCCCGCCGCCTTACTCGCGACGACATCGAAGAGCTGATCGCCGATGTAGAGACATTCTTTGGAATCGAACCCAAGCCGGTCTGCGGCGAGAAGCAAACTGTGGGGATGGGGCTTGGTGAACTTCCCGATGTCATCAACCGTCACAATGGTCTGAAAATATTTTTTGAGATCGAGCTTGCCGTCGCTCGCATCAACGTACTCCATCCATGATCCCGTCACGAGCGCCATCGGAATCTTTCCGGAGAAATATTCGAGTGTTTCTTTCGCCCCCACGCACCACGCAACCTTTTCCTTAAGTAATTCGATGTAGCGCCTGTCGCGGTCGCCGCGCACGTCCGGCCATTCCTCCTCCGTCTTGCCATACTTCTCGAGCAACTGCCGCAAGTGCTGCCCATGAATGTACCAATCGCGATACGCCTCTTTCGAAAAATCGTCCCCGATCTCCTTCATGGAAGCGATGACCGCATCACCGTAGAGATCGATGGAATTCACGAGCGTGCCGTCGAGGTCGAAGAGAAGAGCGGCGTATTTCACGTGCCGATCATACCCAATTGCGTAGAGGCGCGACATGTCGTTGATGCATATATATCACGATGTAGAGACGCGGCATGCCGCGTCTCTACATCATTTCCCATTCGATGTTCGCGCTTAAACCTCCACCATCAACGGAATCACCATCGGTTCGCGATCGAGCTTGCGATCGAAGTAGCGGAAGAGCGCGCCGGTAACGGCACGCTTGAGTGCTTTGCGATCTTTCTCACCGCGATTCAATTCGTCCTCGTACGCTTTGCGCGAGGCGGCGGTGAGTTCGCGGCTGATCTCCTGTTGCTCGGATCCGTAGATGAGTCCGCGGGAGATGACGTCGGGGTCGGCGACGAGGCGCTTGCTCTCGCTGTAGACCTTGAAGAGGACGGTGATGA
>CAIJNU010000117.1 GCA_903822115.1 uncultured Candidatus Peregrinibacteria bacterium | reverse complement strand
CTTCACCATCCCCGCCGATTCGCTCGCCGCTCGCCCCATCTTCCGCAACTACATCCAGAAGAAGAAGCTGAAGGATCCGATCGTCGTCGCTCCCGACGCCGGCGGAGCGAAGCGCGCGAAGAAGTTCGCCGATTTGATCGACGCGGATCTCGCCATCCTCCACAAGACGCGCCCCGCACACCATGAGGCGGAAATCCTCGAGGTGGTCGGTGAGATTGGGGGCAAGACCTGCATCCTCTTCGACGATCTCATCGACACCGCCGGCACGCTCGTATCGGCCAAACAGGCGCTGCTGCAGGCCGGAGCCAACGAGGAGATGTACGCCGTCGCCACTCACGCCGTCCTCTCGGGCAACGCAAAGGAGAACCTTCGAAAAGCCGCATTCACGGAGATCATCGTCACCGACAGCTTGCCGCTCGACCCCGGCATGATCCCCAACCTCACCATTCTCCCCATCGCCCCCCTCCTCGCAGAAGTAATCCGCCACATCGAGAGCGGCACGAGCGTCACGGACATTTATAAGCACTGAACGACTCCCTCTCGGATTATTGACTCAAACGCCTCCGCTCCGTACCCTACCTTGCGCGGGCGATTAGCTCAGTGGTTAGAGCGCGACACTGATAATGTCGAGGCCGATGGTTCAAGTCCATCATCGCCCACCATCCGTCTCCGCTTCGATTGAGATCGAAGCTCCGCCGGGATTGTTTCATTGATAAAGCTCGCTTGAGACAAAGGAAGGATGCCACGGCGTAGTTCGAACCGAAGTGAGAACGAAGCCGGGCTGACACTTTTCGCTACCCATACCAACACGAAGCCCAGTGGATCGAGTATCCGCTTGCGAAACGACTCTCAACTCAGAGAATCCCGAAGAGAAAGAGAAAAGCCAACACGCCGAGCACTCCCACAACGAAACACACCACAACCACTTTGCCAATTACGTCGTCGGTCTTCATAGATTTATTATACTGAATACAATCAAGATTGGGAGACTGGAAGATCCCTTGAATCAGAGCATAGGGGGGAGCACTCTACCCAAGTGATTCCACTGCCTATTCGAGGGCATCACGGTTCGCTGAGAGCATATTTGGCGATCTTTGTCTTGGGTTGCATATGTGCGCTTGGCGCGAGCATGACTTGGAGATTCATGACATCATGCCATGAGAACTACGACTTGCTGAACAAGTCCGCACTCTGCGATCAAAACAATACTACTTACAGGAGCGAACTGAATTACATTCCTCTGCGCGAAGATATTGCCAATGCCGTTACTTCTTTAAAAAACTCTAAGAGAGTAAGTGACATCTCTGTATTCTTTCGTGATCTCAAGAGCGGCCCTCGCATCGGTGTTCAAGATAGCGTGACCTACGACGCAGCGAGCCTCATGAAAGTGCCCGCTCTCATCGCCATTCTGCACCTCGCTGACATCTATCCGGGTTTTCTCGATCAGCGCCTCACCGCTCCGGCTTCATTTCCTCCAGGAATGAGCAATACGGATCAACCCAATGAAACGATCCAACCGAACACTTCTTACACCATCCATGAATTGCTTGAGAAGATGATCAAGTACTCCGACAATTTGTCGGCGGGGATGCTTTCGGACGAAGTCATCAACAATCCTCAGTACAATGAGGTTCAACATACATTCCAGGATCTCGGAATGATTCGGACGTTGAATGGAAAAATAGGCGAGCTCTCCATGCAATCGTATGCCATCCTCTTCGCCAGTCTGTACAACACATGGTACCTGTCTGACGCCATGTCTCAGTATGCACTGCAGCTCCTCTCCCAAACGAACTTCACAAGCGGCATCGTAGCCGGCATCCCGGAAAATGTCCGCGTCGCTCACAAATTTGGCACTTTCCAAACGGATAACAAGAGCGAATTGCACGATTGCGGAATCGTCTATCATCCCATCACACCTTACGTTCTGTGCATTCTCACAAACGGATCCGACCCTTCAGATGAAGCAACTGCCATCGCTTCAATCTCACACATCGTATACGCCGATGTGGATGCAATGCGCTCACGCCAAATTGCACATTGAATCCTGCCTCTCATTGCACATCACCCTGTCTCAATTGAGCCGTGTGAAGGAGAATCACTCCCTCCTCGCAGGCATTCACCTGAAGACTGTTCTGGTTGGCTCGTTCCGAGCAGGCCGATGAAGCGAAGATTTGCACCCAGTAGCCACCGGCTTCACCTATCCCCGTTTCCGTGAGGAGTCCGTTGATGAGAATGCGACGATGCTTAACGGATTTCATCCACGCGTCGAACACCTCCTCCGCCGTGTTTATGCCACGAGCGAGATTCTCACCGACGTACACGTTCTCGTTGAGAACTTTGAGCACAGGACAGGAAAGATATCCCCCTTTCGCGACACGATCTTGCAGCGTCACGCCGTGGGGATCCGTATGATCGAAAAATTTCTCGGAGTACATTTACGCGCTGTACGCCTGCGCCATCTCACTGAGAATGGGATTCCACGACAGCTCCTGTTCACCAAGGAGCGCACGTTCCCCGTTCACGAGATCAAGGAGCTGCTTCTTTGCGAGCTCCGGACTCGGGCGAAAGGCGAGTCCCGGATAATTGAAATTGACGATGAGTCCCGACGCGGGACTCGCCCCGCTCATCTCCAAGACATTCGCAACGAGTATGCCTCCCACGAATCCCAATACGAACAGAAGGACGTGCCATCGTCTGAAACAACGTGCCACTCTCTGTTTGCTTGGAGATGTTGCAGTCACAAGATCAAATGTAGCTAGATCTAATATACCATATTTTTCATATATTCACAACTTCCCTAAACCATGTCCGATTACCAAGAGCGATAATAATTCGGATACGAAGACCTCACGAAATTGTATCTCGGATAGGCGTAGTTCGCGTTGTTGTAAGTGGGGTAAGAATAGTTGCGAAAGTTCGGATCGACGTAGGAATTGTTCGGATAGGAATAATGTACATAGTTGGAGTTGGCATAATTGTAGTTCCCATAATTGTACGTGGGACGACCCCAGTACTGCTGCTGCCACGTGGGATGAAAAATCGGATGATACGAATTGCGATAACAATTGCAGTTGTACGTACTCGTGGTGTTCGCGTACCAAGGACAGGCAGAAGCAACGGCCGGAACTGCAAAAGAGGCTGCAGCTGTCAGGCTGAGCAGAGATGTGACGAACCAAGAGGACTTCTTCATAGGTCAGGGGGGTAGTGAAGAAGATGACAAATCAGAGGTTTTGCATTCTAGTATGCTCGCAATATTCTTGCAAGAGCATTTTTTGCCACCGAGTGCGTTTTCTCACTGTGATTCTTCTTTCGTCCACTTCATAAATTTCTCGAGAGGCATCGGATACGGGAGGAATTTTCCCCCCTCCGAAATGCCGCTCACCTGCGAACTCTCGATATCGTACGTGAATGCGAATGTTCTCTCTCCGGCGATCACATCCGTAAAACGAACGGATCGATCTGAGGAGAAAGAGATCGAAGAATCGACTGTGAATCGCACTCCGGTTTCCGTGAGAGAGCGCGCCGCTTCATCGAGAACATCCGCTTGTGAGGTTTCATCAGCCTGGTCACCGATGCTCAGAGTTCGAAGGGGCGTAAGAGAACTGTCCAAACCGTCCGCAATCGGCGAGAGCAGAGAGAGAAATGCCTGCGCGTACTGCGCGGTGCGATCGGGATAGTGAAGGGATCGCATCAGTGAAACACTGTCTTGCGACAGCTTCCACGCTTCCAAGTCCATCGACGGCACGCTCTCCTTTGAAAGCGCATCCGTAAAGGTCGATTGCCACAGGGATCGAAGTTGCGGAGAAACAGCATCCGTCAGCACATCGCTCGACGGGAATGTGAAGAGACGAAGCATCGACGCCTCTTGCGAAACATCGGAGGGAGGAGACAACGCCCACTCGAGAGAGCGAAGATGCGGATGGATGGATGCGAGGAGCCAAAAATTCTCATCGTCCGAGAGCAGCCCCAAGAGCTCTCGCTGCACGTTTTCCTCAGACGAGCCCGCAAGAAGTACAGGAAGAACCGAAGTCTTCAGCAAAGAAGTCCTCAGCATCCCGGAAAACGACGGGTCCGATGAGAGATCGTGCAAGCCCTGCGCGTCATTCGCCTCCGAAAGTGCGCGAAGATACCCGAACATCTGGACTTCACATCGATCCTTCGCCTCCTGACGGGCGCCCGGGAGCAAAGCGAGGGAAAAACCGTTGCAATCCGGCTTGGAAGACTGAGGGGACGGCAGCACATCCGTCGATGGCTGCAAACCGTTTGCGATCGCCGTCTCTTGAGAGAGAAAAACGGAGGAAAGGGGCGAAAGAGCGCGTGCAATTCGCCACGAGGCAAGTCCGTCGCCGATAGTCGGGAGGGGCTGATTCACATCTCCTTCCCAGCGCATGTCCGCAGGAACGAGAAGCCGCTGCCCTTGTGCGTCGGTGTACAGAGCGGGAGCCGTGATACCCGCGATGGTAATCGCATCGTCATTGCGGGAAAGAAAAATCGTTCCGGCGAGACCCATCACCTCCCCGCTCCCGACGGTGATCCTCTCAATGCCCTTCGAAGACAGGAGCACTGAACCGTCTGTAAGTTCCGGGATTTCCCCGTTCACAATCGTCGCATCCGATTCCCGATCCGCAATACCCGCGATTCCGCCGATCAAAGTAAATCCCGAGCCGGCATCAACCGTGAGTGTCGTCGACGAAGCTTGATCGCCACGCATCAGTGAAGCCCAGAGCGTCCCCGTCTTCGCCGTGAGGAGGATGACAAGCAGGAGGGACGCCGCGAGCAGGGGCAGGGCAACGAAATGCCGGTGCTTCCTCCCCGGGGAAATGAGATTTTTTGTATCCATTTTTCCTCTTAGAATAGCAGAAATACTCACTTTTATCAACGCGAACGGTTTGCCATAAAGTTCCGGTTGGCCAAATCTGAGAGCCATGCGAATCCTCGGGATCGATCCGGGCCTTGCCACAATAGGAATAGGTGTTCTCGATGCAACATCGGCGCACGATCTGCATGTGGTGGAATGGCTGACGATTCAGACCGACCCCGCCCCTCTCGCGCAGCGCCTGCGCATCATCCACGACGATCTCTCTCAATACATCGCAAAGCTCAGTCCCGACCTCGCCGTCGTCGAGAGACTCTTCTTCCAGACGAACGAGAAGACGGCGCTCGACGTCGCGCACGCACGCGGCTGCATCCTCCTCACGCTCGCAGAGCACGGAATTCCGATGATCGAACCGACCCCCCTCCAACTGAAATCTTCGATTACCGGAGACGGCAAAGCCACCAAGAGCCAGATGCAGTCCATGATCGTCACGATGCTTCGCCTCAGCGAAATTCCACAACCCGACGACGCCGCCGATGCACTCGCGCTCGCCGCGTACGGCGCATTCTATGCAGCCAAGGAAGCCATGATCATTGCGGCACGATAGTCCCCTGCTGCACACTCCACACCTTGGCACCGCGGAGTGTCTTCGGCAGATGTGTTGCGGTTACGAGCATCTGATGACCCGCGAGCGTCCCGCGGATGCGCTCCTGATGCGCATCATCAAGCTCAGAGAAGACATCGTCGAGGAGAATCACCGGCTTCTCGCCTCGACGGATTTCGAGGTAAGACGCTTGCAGGAAAAGGAGCGAGAGCAGACACACGCGCCGCTGCCCGCGCGACGCGAACGCGGAGAGTGGGCGCCCTTCCACCTCCACACGCCAGTCGTCGCGATGGGGACCGACGGTCGTCGCCTGCACCAGAATATCGCGGGAACGAAAGTGCCTGAGCATTGAAAAATGTTCGGATGCGAGCGCAACTGTCTCGCGCTCCTTGCCTGTCCTCTCGTAGAGGAGACGAACGTCGGTCCAGTCCCCTTCTCCGAGCTGCGCAAGCTCCGATGCGAGAGACAAACCGAACGTCTCCGTCAGTTCCAGTCGTGCCAACGTGAGGACGCCCCCCTCCTGCGCCACGCGCTCATCCCAAGGCTCCAGATCCCCCTCACTCGCCTCACCGGAAGCAATCGAACGAAGCAAGGTATTGCGCTGCTTGAGCGAGCGCTGATACTCCCGCATCGCCTTCTCGTACGCAGGGGATGTCTGCATTAAAATCCGATCGAGAAACGCGCGGCGATCGGCGGGCGACGCCGTGAAGAGGTCGAGGTCGAAAGGGAGAAACGCAACGACAGGGAGCCGACCGATCATCTGCTGTGCCGTCAGGCGAACGTCATTGCGAAAGCACGCACGCTGATGGCGGGGCTGCGCCTGACTCACCACCTCCAATGTCTCGCGCTCACCCGCATCGGATTGCAATGAACCAATGATGCGGTAGAAGTCCGTACCCCACTGTCTCAGACACTCGTCCTCGACGCCGATGAAAGAACGCAGGAGAGACAGAACGGAAATCGCCTCGAGGAGGTTCGTCTTGCCGCTGCCGTTTTCTCCGATGAAAAGGTGAAGATCCGACGCACCCAGATCGAGATCGAGTGACGCGTACGTTCGGTACTGCGAGAGCTGGAGACGGAGGAGGCGCACGAGGGAGCGGGAGGAATGATCTACGCGGAATGATGCTCGGCAAGCTTCAACGCCTCATCGTACAGAGCGGCCACCAGATCCGCATACGCTTTGCGGCGAACATAGGTGAAGATCTGCGGGAGCGTCACCCACACGTGGGCATCGATCTCCTTCCCGTCGACCTTCACGACCGTCGCGGGATCGACGAGCGCGAAAACGAATGCAATCGTCTGACCACAGACATTATCCGGACGAAAGCGGCGAAATGATGGAGGGAAATCGTATTTGTAGACGCGATCACTCTTGCCAAGCACCATGCAATTCCCTATCCCCGCCTCTTCCATGAGCTCCCTCAACGCCGCGGCCTCAATCGTTTCATCGCCCTCCACTCCTCCCTGCGGAAGCTGCCATGCGTCGCTGCGACGGGGCTTGTGAAGCAGAAGGAATTGAAATCCCGATCCGCCAGTCGTGCGTCGCAGAACCAATACCGAAGCCGCAGAACGGTACCTGTCAGGCATGGGGACACTATAGAACTGATGTGCGCGAGAGTGAATGAAGTATCGGAAAAAGAATTCCAAGAAACATCAAAAAACAATCCTCGGAATCTTCGGATTCCTCCTTACTTCGAATGCCTCTCCTCCTTCAACTTCATCGGCAT
>CAIJNU010000116.1 GCA_903822115.1 uncultured Candidatus Peregrinibacteria bacterium | reverse complement strand
TTGCTACGCGCTCCGGCATCTCGATTGGTTCCGACGACATCGTCATCCCCGAGGAACGCCGCAAACTCCTCGAGGACGCCAACGAGAAGATCCGCAAGATCAATAATTACTACTGGAAGGGTCTCGTCACTGCCGACGAGAGGTACAACCATGCCATCCGCATCTGGAGCCAGACGAAGAACGAAGTGACGAACGCGATGGTGCACGAATTCCTCAAGCACGAGGAGAACGACATCACGTACGTCATCGACTCCGGTGCACGCGGAAACTGGGGACAGGTGACGCAGCTCGCGGGAATGAAAGGACTCGTGGCCAACCCGTCCGGCCGCACGATCGAGCTCCCCGTCCAGTCCAACCTCAAGGAAGGATTCTCCGTTCTCGAGTACTTCATCGCCACGCACGGAGGTCGCAAAGGAAAATCCGACACCGCGCTCAAGACTGCGGAAGCGGGATACCTCACGCGCCGTCTCGTCGACGCCGTGCAGGATGTCATCATTCGCAATGAAGACTGCGGCTCGAAAGATTCCCACCGCGTGACGCGCAAGGAATCGGACGAGATCGGCGAGAAGTTCGAGGTGCGCATCTTCGGCCGCACGCTTGCGGAGGATGTCGTCGCGGACGGCAAGACGCTCGCGAAGCGCGATCAGGAAATCGACAATGATCTCCTCGCATCCTTCAAGGAGCACCACATCGACGAAGTGCTGCTGCGATCGATCATGACGTGCCGCACCCGCGGCGGCATCTGTCAGGGGTGCTACGGCAGGGATCTCGGCAACAACAAGACCGTTCAGATCGGTACGCCGATCGGCATCATCGCCGCGCAATCCATCGGAGAGCCGGGAACGCAGCTCACGATGCGTACTTTCCACATGGGAGGCGTCGCGGATACCGCAGACATCACACAGGGTCTCACGCGCGTGGAGGAATTATTCGAAGCCAGGAGCCCGAGGACGCCCGCCACGCTCTCTGATATCGCCGGCCGCGTGAAGGTCACGCATCAGGGCGGCAAGACGACGGTGCAGGTGATCGCCGAGGAGCCGGGCGAGGATACCTACTACGTTCCTTCCGGTTACGAGGTGGTGGTGAAGAAGGGGGATGCGCTGAAGGAGCGATCCGTCATCGCGCGTTCGCTCTCCGACAAGTCGACCGTGAAGGTCACCATTTCCGGAAAGATTTCGTCGATCGATCGAGGAATCGTGAAGATCCGTCACGCCGAAAGTCAGGAACGTTCCTACGAGTTCGGTCCGCGCGAATCGCTCCTCGTGAAGACGGGGCAGGCGGTGGAAGCGGGTGAGGCGCTCAACGTCGGTCACTACAATCTGCAGGAGCTTCTGGAGAAGAAGGGAGCCTACGCGGTGCAGAAGTACATCGTGCAGGAAGTGCAGCACATTTACGCCTCGCAGGGACAGACGATCAACGACAAGCACCTCGAGATCATCGTGAAGAAGATGTTCTCCAAGGTCCGTATCATCGATGCCGGCGACACGAAGTTCCTCCCCGGCGAAACGGTCGATATCGGCGAACTGCAGTACGAAGTGGAGAGCATCCGGGAGAAGTCCAAGTCTGCGAAGGATGCGACGTACGAGCAGCTCCTCCTCGGCATCACACGCGTGGCACTCGCCACGGATTCGTGGCTTGCGGGAGCCTCCTTCCAGGAAACGATCCGCGTGCTCGTGGAAGCCTCCACGACGCGCCGAGTCGACATGCTCCAGGGTCTCAAAGAGAACGTCATCATCGGTCGACTCATTCCTACCGGCGAGGTGTACCGCAAGCGCTACCTCCACTTGGAAGACGAGGATGGGAATGCGGAAACCGGCAGAGATTAGCCATTCCTCTTTACATTCCTCCTCCTTCCTTCTACTCTCCCTCGGCTCACTTCCTACTCATCCCTAAGTCCCAATCCCGAATCCCTCACCTATGCCTACCGTCAATCAATTGGTCCGCCGGCCCCGCACAGCGAAGCGACGCAAGTCCAAAGCGCCCGCGCTCCTCACGACGTGGAACGCTCTCAACATGCGTGACGTCAAATTGCCGCACGGGGCACCCTTCAAGAGAGGGGTCTGCGTGAAGGTCACGACGATGACGCCGAAGAAGCCGAACTCCGCTCTCCGCAAGATCGCCCGCGTTCGCCTCACGAACGGATACGAAGTGAAGGCGTACATCATGGGAGAGGGGCACAACCTTCAGGAGCACTCTGTCGTCCTCGTTCGCGGCGGCCGCGTCAAAGATCTTCCGGGAGTGCGCTACCACATCGTCCGTGGCGTTCTTGATACGGAAGGCGTACGCGACCGCAAGCAAGGTCGTTCCGTTTACGGCGCCAAACGGCCCAAGTAAATTCCCCCCCTGTCATGTCCAAGCCCATCAAAGCTTACATTCCCCAAGGCTCCGACCCTCTCATCGAGAAGTTCATCAACTGTCTCATGAAGCAGGGGAAGAAGTCGACTGCGCGTCGCATCTTCGCCGATGCGCTCGAGATGATCAAAACGCGCACCAAGGAACCGCCGATGGAGGTCTTCTCCAAGGCGCTCCTCAATGTCACGCCGCTCGTGGAAGTCCGCCCCAAGCGTATCGCCGGATCGGTGTACCAGGTGCCGGTGGAAGTCCCGCCCAAGCGTCAGCAGGCGCTGTCGATCCGTTGGATCCTGACAGCGGCTCGCACTCGCAAAGGCGTTCCCATGGCGCACAAGCTTGCGCTCGAACTCCTCGATGCCTCCGCCGACCAAGGCTCCGCTGTGAAGAAGAAGCAGGATGTCCTGAAGATGGCTCAAGCGAATAAGGCTTTCGCCCATCTCGCTAAGTAACGATCATTATTCTCTAAGCCATGGTGAGCTTGTCGAACCATGGCGCAGGCAAATAAGGCCTTCGCACATCTCGCGAAGTGAGATGTAATTAGGAATTGAGTCACTTGAAGATTTTGTCGTGTTGAGTGCGGAAGAATTTGGCATCTCTCTGGGAAATTCGGGGGCTTAGACCGTTGACAATCTAGAGAAAATGAGTATAATGTCCGCAACCAATTTTTCCCCCAACAAACACCATGATGCAACACACAGATTTCTCTCCGTTCTCTTGCGATGACCTGACGGTTTTTCAGTTCGAACGAAGCGAACTTCGCCAGGCCGTGGATCTCGCATTCAATGAAGCCTGCGAATGCCGTGATGCATCAATTTTAGATCGCTTGACGCATCGGCGTGGCGAAATCATTGCTGATCTTCTGTTCACGCTTTGCGCGGAGAAAGGCACGGTCTCGAGGAGTGACGGTGATCTTTTTATCACGGAGGAAGGTCGGGATCGCTTGGCTGCTTTGCTTCGTATCGTCATATCTTCCGCCATCCTTTCCGCTCCTGCTTCCCATACCCAGACGCTCACCCTTACCTCCTCCTGTGATGATTCGGATGGGCTGATGGACGGGAAATGCGTTTGCGAATTGATGCGGAATCCTCTACCCTCATGACGAACGGATGCGCAAGCATCCCTCTTGAAAGGATGTCTTCTTTCGCTAGAGTCTCGTTCACTTCCCGCTTTCGTTCTCCTCACCATGGACCTCAGTAACGTCCGCAACATCGGAATCACCCGCCTTCGCTCCTCGCTGAAGCTCGGAGCTTCGGACGGGCAAGTCGCCCTTAACCTTTTCTCTTTCTAAACATGGACTTAAATAATGTTCGTAATATCGGGATTATCGCCCATATTGATGCGGGCAAAACGACCACGACCGAACGCTTCCTCTACTACACCGGCCGCGTCTACAAGATCGGCGAGGTGCACGAGGGTGCCGCAACGATGGACTGGATGGAACAGGAGCGCGAGCGTGGCATTACGATCACATCCGCTGCGACGCAGTGTCTCTGGAAGACGAAGAACAAGGATGGCACGGACCTCGACACGACCATCAACATCATCGACACGCCGGGACACGTCGACTTCACCGCGGAGGTGGAGCGCAGTCTCCGCGTTCTTGACGGCGGTGTCGTCGTCTTCGACGGATCGCAGGGCGTGGAGCCTCAGAGCGAGACGGTTTGGCGCCAGGCGGACAAGTACCACGTTCCGCGTCTTGCCTTCATCAACCAGATGGACAAGACGGGAGGGAATTTCTACATGTCTCTCGACAGCATTTTCGATCGCCTCTCGAAGAACGCGGTTGCCATTCAGCTTCCCATCGGCGCGGAGAGCGAGTTCACCGGCGTCATCGATATCATCGCGCAAAGGGCATACACGTTTGAGGGGAAGAACGGTGAAATCGTCAAAGAAATCCCGATTCCCGCGGATATGAAGAATCAGGTGTTGGAGTATCGCCTCTCTCTCATGGAGAAGGTGGCGGAGAATTCCAATGATGAAATCATGGATGCGTTCCTTCACAATGGCGCTCTCACGGATGAAGAGATCATCAAGGGGTTACGCATCGCGACGGTTGCGAACAAGGTGTACCCCGTTCTCTGCGGGAGCTCCTTGCAGAATATGGGCGTGCAGCTTGTGCTCGACGCGGTCGTCCACTATTTGCCGTCACCGATCGAACTTCCGCCCGTGAAAGGAATCAGCACGAAGACGGAGCAGGAAGAATTGCGCAGTCCTCGCAACGATGAGCCCATGACGGCTCTCGCCTTCAAGATTGCAACCGACCCCTTCGTCGGGAAGCTCACCTTCGTCCGCGTGTACTCCGGCGTACTGAAGTCCGGGAGCTATGTGACGAACAGTCGTTCAGGCAATAAGGAGCGCATCGGGCGACTCGTGCGTATGCACGCGAACTCTCGCCAGGAGATCCAGCAGATCGAGGCGGGCGATATCGGTGCGGTTATCGGACTCAAGGACACGCGCACCGGAGATACGATCTGCGATGATGCGCATCCCATTCGTCTCGAGTCCATCAGTTTCGCTGATCCGGTCATTCAGATCGCTGTGGAACCAAAGACGAAGGTGGATCAGGAGAAGATGGGCATTGCGCTACAGAAGCTCGTGGAGGAGGATCCGACGCTCCGCGTCAAGACTGACGATGAGACCGGTCAGACGATTCTCTTCGGGATGGGCGAGCTCCACCTCGATATCATCATCGACCGCATGAAGCGTGAGTTCAAAGTGGAGAGTAACATCGGCAAGCCTCAGGTCGCGTACCGCGAGACGATTCAGAAGGAGCTGGAACACGAGGAGAAGTACATCAAGCAGTCTGGCGGACGCGGTCAATACGGACACGTCGTCTTCACCATCAAGCCGCTGGAAGCCGGAAAGGGATACGTGTTCACCAACAGCATCGTTTCCGGACGCATTCCCCGGGAATTCATTCCCGCCTGCGACAAGGGTTTCCAGGAAGGCATGAGCCGCGGTATTCAGGCAGGCTATCCCGTGGTGGATGTGGAAGTGGACCTCACGGACGGCTCGTACCACGACGTCGATTCCAACGAATTCGCTTTCAAAATGGCCGCATCGATCGGATTTCAGGCAGCAGCGAGGAGAGCAGATCCCGTCATTCTCGAGCCGATCATGAAGGTCGAGGTCGTCACACCGGAGCAGTTTTTCGGCGATATCATGGGCGACATCAACTCCAGACGCGGTCTCATCCTCTCGACGAGCGATCGCGGCACCGCCAAAGTCATTGCGGCCGATGTGCCCCTCTCCGAAATGTTCGGCTACGTCACGGACATGCGTTCGATGACACAGGGTCGCGCGAGCTACTCCATGGAGCCGAGCCACTACGCCAAGGTGCCCAAGAACAAAGCGGAAGAGGTCATCGCGGAGCGAACAGGCGGAAAGTAAAGCTTCAGCCTGACTTCGATGTTCTTTCGGAGGATCTTGCTTCCTCTCATTCGTTCTTCTGTGCTACAACAGTGGTACTTTCATCTTTCCTATGCCGACAAAGAAACGTTTTACCGATGACAGCTTCAGGAGGGAACCGTGGTTTCGATCTCTCTGCGATGCTCTGCTCCTCTGCAAGACGGAGGGGGACTTGGCAGATTTTCTCCGCGACATCGCCACGCTCTCCGAGTTGCAATCGCTCAGTGAACGATTGGAAGTGGCGAAGCAGATTGCTCGTGGGCTGAGTTACCGTCAGGTGGCGGCAACTACCGGTGCCTCTACGACCACGGTGACCCGCGTCGCGAAGTTCATTGAGAACGGGCACGGAGGATATCGAAAGGTCTTACACACGCATCGTCATCATCGCATCAAGCGACCTGCTCAAGAGGTGAAGCAGACGGAGAACAAGGGGAGTGCAGGAGATGCCCTTCTGAGAAAATATCTTCAGAAATCTTGAGAAAAGCTCTATGAATTCCTCCTCTATATCCGATCACGAAACCTCCATGCAGCGATGTATGGAACTTGCTTCACGAGGAAGAAAGAATGTTGGAAATGGCGCTATGGTCGGGGCTGTTCTCGTACGTGAGAACAAAATAATTGCACAGGATTGGCATCGCGAATTTGGGTCGGCGCATGCGGAGTCCGGTCTTCTGAATTCATTTACGGGACGCATCGAGCCTGAGGACATCCTCTATGTAAATCTGGAGCCGTGCTGTCACCAAGGTAAGACTCCTCCCTGTACTTATGCGGTGATTTCTCGAGGAATTAAACGTGTGTGCTTTGGGATGCTTGATCCCGATGAGCGTGTTGCGGGGAAGGGGATAGAGACTCTGCGATCGGCGGGGATCGAAGTGATCGGTCCGATTGCCCGTGCTTCTTGTGAGTATTTCAACAGGGGGTATGTTTCTCTTCGCCGCACTGGTCGTCCATGGATCACGATCAAGGAGGCGAGGACGCGCTCGGGAATGATTTCACACGATGACGGTTCGACTCTGAAAATTACCGATGAAGAGCAAGACGTTTGGTCGCATACGTTTCTTCGCTCTTGCCATGACGGGATTCTCGTCGGTGTGGAGACAATCGTGAGGGACAATCCCTTTTTGAATACAAGATTTGCTCAAAGAAACGATCTGACAAAAGTCAAAAACTATCAACCTTGGCGAATTATTCTCGATCCATCGCTTCGCATACCTACGAGCGCAAATGTGTTGATGCATTCCCGGGGTGACACGATCGTCGTCACGAGTGATGCTTTGAGTGAAGGGGGGAGAGTCGCTGAAGATGCATTGCATGATTGGGGCGTGCGTGTGATGCAGATTCCTCTTCGTGAAGGATCATTTGCTATTCCAGATATTCTGCGGCTTCTTTCGACCCCTCGAGATGATTTTCATGGTTTATCGAGTCTGCTTGTGGAGGGGGGCGAACGTACGTGGAAGGGGTTTCGAAGTTCCGGTTTTATCGATGAGATGGTGAGCTTGATTGGGGCATGACTTTCCCTTTGCCTCCTCTCGAATTCTGTGTCGAATTCACCCTGACGTTTTTGAGTTTTTCCTTCGCAGCAGCCACATCTCTTTTGGAGGATCGTGAAGCGGAACATACTTGACCGTCCATCTTAGCGGGAACAATATCTGGTGTGTTGTTCGCCTCGTTGGGGCGACATGTTGTGTTGTTCACCTCTGCACTATGAATCCCCCTTCTTCGTCCCTATCGCGTTCCAGTCCGAAGAAAGAGGGCGCGATTCCGCCCGCCACACCGCTCGAACAAGAAGAGATGAGAGGATCGCGGAAGCGAAAAGGACTCTCGATTCCTCGCGTGTTTACGACGCCCGGGAATGATCCGCTGGAGGAGGTGCGCTACGAACGTCGCACGAGCAAGATCGTAAATACCGATGGCTCGGTGGTGTTCGAGATGCAGGGGGCGGAAGTCCCCTCCGATTGGAGCCAGGTCGCGACGGATATTGTCGTGAGCAAGTACTTCCGCAAGGCGGGTGTTCCTCAGTACGACGAGAAGGGGAACGTGCTCATAGATGAACACGGCGAAGTGATCAAAGGACCGGAACGAAGCGTCCGACAGGTGGTGCGACGGTTGGTGGGATGCTGGCGTCACTGGGGAGCGGCGGAGGGATACTTCGATACGGCGCAGGACGCGCAAGCGTTCGAGGACGAACTCTCCTACATGCTCGTGCATCAGATGGCTGCTCCGAACAGTCCGCAGTGGTTCAACACGGGGCTACATTTCGCCTACGGCATCAAAGGGCCGTCCCAGGGTCATTACTATTGCGATCCGAAGACGGGCGAAGTGCGCAAGAGCGAAGACGCTTACACGCATCCGCAGCCGCACGCGTGCTTCATTCAATCCGTGAAAGATGACATGGTGAATGAGGGAGGCATCATGGATCTGTGGACGCGGGAGGCGCGCCTCTTCAAATTCGGTTCCGGCACCGGGACGAACTTCTCCGCTCTGCGAGGCGCGGATGAGCCGCTCTCCGGCGGCGGGAAAAGCTCGGGACTCATGAGTTTCCTGAAGATCGGGGATCGCGCCGCTGGAGCCATCAAATCCGGCGGAACGACGCGCAGAGCCGCGAAGATGGTTTGTCTCGATCTCGATCATCCGGATATCGAGGACTTCATCAATTGGAAAGTGAATGAGGAGAAGAAGGTCGCGGCGCTCGCGAAGAGCGGATACGAAACTGATTACAACGGCGAGGCGTACCTGACGGTTTCGGGTCAGAACAGCAACAACTCCATACGCGTCCAGCATTCCTTCTTCGAGGAAGTGGAGAAGGACAGCGATTGGAATCTCTACTGGAGGACGGAGCTGCGCAAGGCGGCGGCGGAGGGGAGGGAGCCCAAGCCCTGCAAGACGATCAAGGCGCGTTCTCTCTGGGATCAGATCGGGTATGCGGCCTGGGCCTGCGCCGATCCCGGCATCCAGTACGACACCACGATCAACGATTGGCACACGTGTCCGGCAGACGGTCGCATCAACGCTTCCAACCCCTGCAGCGAGTACATGTTCCTCGACGATACGGCGTGCAATCTCGCATCGCTCAACCTGTTGAAGTTCTTCGACCAGGAGCACGGCACCTTCGAGATCGAGAAGTTCCAGCACGCCGCGAGACTGTGGACGGTGGTCCTCGAGCTCTCCGTGCTCATGGCACAGTTTCCGAGCAGCGAAATCGCGAAGAAGAGTTTTGATTTCCGCACGCTCGGTCTCGGGTACGCGAATTTGGGAGCGATGCTCATGCGCATGGGCATTTCCTACGATTCCATCATGGGCAGGTCGATCGCTGCGGCAATCACGGCCATTCTGACAGGAGAGGCGTACGCCACATCGGCGGAGATGGCGAAGGTGATGGGGCCTTTCGCAGGATTCGCCAGAAATCGAGAGGCAATGCTGCGCGTCATTCGCAATCATCGTCGCGCTGCATACGATGCATCGCCCGGAGAGTACGAGGGTCTCCATGTGATTCCCGTGGGAATCGAGCAGGACGTTTGCCCGCAGCCTCTCCTCCATGCGGCGAAGGAGAGTTGGGATCGTGCATTGCAGGAAGGGGAGCTAAACGGCTACCGCAACGCGCAGGTTACGGTGATCGCGCCGACGGGGACGATCGGTCTCCTCATGGATTGTGACACGACGGGGGTCGAACCGGATTTCGCACTCGTGAAGTTCAAGAAGCTCGCCGGCGGCGGATACATGAAGATCGCCAACCAATCCGTGGCGCCCGCGCTCAAGGAGCTTGGGTACGGCGAGACGGACGTGCAGGACATCATGCGGTATGTGATGGGGAGTCTCAGCCTCTCCGGCGCGCCGTACATCAATCGTGATTCGCTCATGGCGAAGGGGTTCATTGCGGAGGATATCGCAAAGGTGGAGAAGACATTGCCGCAGGTCTTCGAGCTCTCCTTCGCGTTCAACAAGTGGGCGCTCGGCGAGGAGACGATGAAGCGGCTTGGTTTCGAGACTTCGCAAACCGACGAGCCTTCATTCAATCTGCTACGCGCGCTCGGATTCAGTCGGGAGCAGATCGAAGAGGCGAACGTGGTGATCTGCGGGCACATGACGGTGGAGGGGGCACCGCACCTCAAGCCATCGCATCTGTCTGTCTTCGATTGTGCCAGCAAGTGCGGCAAGATCGGAAAGAGGTTCATCTCCGCGGAGGGGCATATTCGCATGATGGCCGCGACGCAGCCCTTCATTACGGGTGCAATCTCGAAGACGATCAACCTTCCAAACGAGGCGACGGTCGAGGATATCAAGAATGCGTATTTCCTCAGTTGGAAGCTCTCATTGAAGGCAAATGCGCTCTATCGGGACGGCAGCAAGCTCTCCCAGCCCCTCGGCAATAAGTCCGATGCCAAGGAGTCATCCTCGGAAAAGATCGTCGAGACGAAGATCGTGGAAAAAATCGTCATCAAGGAAGTGCCGCGTCGCAGGAAGCTCCCCGAGGAACGCATGGCGATCGCACACAAATTCTCCATTGCGGGACACGAGGGCTACATTCACGTCGGTATGTACGAGGATGGGACTCCGGGGGAAATCTTCATCAAGATGGCGAAGGAGGGATCCATGCTCTCGGGCGTCATGGACACGCTCGCACTCAGTCTCTCGATGAATTTGCAGTACGGCGTGCCGCTCGAGGTGCTCTGCGAGAAGCTCGTGAACACGCGTTTCGAACCGATGGGCATGACGGGCAATAAGGAAATTCCGATGGTGAAGAGCATCATGGATTACATGGGGCGTTGGTTGGCGCTCAAGTTTCTCGCCAAGGATCAAGCCAAACGTTTCCATAATTCCGATCTCGTGGAGAAGGCCTACGCGGAGGGCTCGAAGAGCAAGTCCGCGTTTGCCATGCGCCTGCCTGTTGTCGATGAGGGCACGCCGATTGTGAAGACCGATCTTGGCACCATCGTCGATCTCAAGACGAAGAAGGAGATCGAAGCTGCCGTCGAGCAGATAGATCAGAGCACCGAGAAGACCGCTCAGGCCAAGCTCCAGGGATTCACGGGCTCGCAGTGTACGGGGTGCGGGTCTATGCGCATGAAGCGAAATGGCAGTTGTGAGGTGTGCTTGGATTGCGGAGCGACTTCGGGGTGCAGTTGAGGGATACTTGGAGCGTATAACGTATTACGTATGGATCATCATTCCTGCTCATTGTTTATACGTCATACGTAATACGATATACGTTATACTCGTTCCATGTCCGACTCCTATCTCGATCATGTCCCCTCGCAGGAGCGCGAGAAGATTCGTCGTCGCATGCGAAGCCCCGAGGCATACGAGAAGCTGCGAGAGCGCGTGAAGGGGCCCGAGGATTTGGAGCGTGAGATGGAGAAGAATGATGCAATGGCGGAAATGCACTTCGCGCTCGAGAGCGATCATCAATTTCACGAACAACTGAAGAGCAAAGTGGAAGGGGAATTGAAGGAGAAGGGGGTGGAGAACGTTTTGGAATTTTCCACTCTTTCTCCTGAAGCAAGGAAGTCTCTCGAGAGCGGGAAATTTGTTCTCAGAATTTCTGCAAATCCCAAAACACATATCGATCAACTCGTTGCCGTCCCGGAAGGAAATGTGCAGGAGAAACTTCCCGTGAAACCTGCTCTCTCTCAGCAGTACCTGTCGCAACTTCGGAGGAAAGAATAAAAAATGTATTCAGAGATTGGCCTAGAGCAAATATTGAAAATAGCCCTTATTCAAAAGTAAATATCAGAATACAAAAAGAGATCAATATTTCTGTGATGCCCGAGAAATCTCCTCGAAATTATCATCGGGAGCAGCCTTGTTCTTTCCCTCTTTCCCGCACAACACGCAGCGGTGGATGATGATCCATCCCTTGGAAGAATCTTGATCGATGCCGACAGGCTCCATCAGTCCTTGGCAGAGAGAAGCGCGGTCACCCGGACCCTCGTCATCGACGTGCTTACTCCAGAGACAGAAGGGGCAATGGTTGCGGTAACTGCCGCTTGAGAGCGGGAGTACTCCTCTCTTGCAGTGTTCACAGGTGAACGGTTCTTGGCGCGCGATGAAGGGCATGATCAGACGTTGAAGCGAAAATTGAAAATGTCCCCGTCCTTCACGACGTACTCCTTGCCTTCCTGGCGCATCTTGCCGGCTTCCTTCGCGCCGTGCTCACCATTCAATCGTATGTAATCCTCATACGCGATGGTCTCGGCGCAGATGAAACCTCTCTGAAAATCGGTGTGAATCACGCCGGCTGCTTCCGGTGCCTTCATGCCTTTGGTGATTGTCCAAGCCCGTACTTCATCGGGGCCCGCAGTGAGGAACGTGATGTACCCGAGTGCGGCGTACGCCGCATGAATGAGGCGATCGAGGCCGGCTTCCTCCAGCGAGAGTTCCTTCAAGTACTCCTTGGCCTCCTGCGGCGAGAGATCTTGCAAATCTTCCTCCACTTTCGCGCAGATGATGACGAGTTTCGCTTCCTGCGGAAGTGCGAGTTTCGCGCGGGCATCCTCTTCGGTGAGCGTGCGCAGTTGTTCTTCCGAGGCATTGAGCGCGTAGATGACCGGCTTGGTCGTGAGGAGCTGAAGTTGCTTCGCAAGCACCTCTTCCTCATGGGTCATGGGAATGCTGGTGGCGGGTTTTCCATCCTGCAGTGCGGCGTGGATCTTCTTGAGGAGAGCGAGTTCTAGAATTTTCTCCTTGTCTCCGGTGCGGGCGGCGGGCGCCGCTTTGTCTATGCGCTTTTCGATTCCCATGAGATCCGAGAGGATGAGCTCCATCTCGATCGTTTCCCGGTCGCGCTTCGGTTCGATGTTGCCTTCGACGTGGATGATGTCGGTCCCCTCGAAGACACGCACGACGTGGCAGATCGCATCGACTTCCCGAATGTGACTTAGGAATGCGTTGCCGAGCCCCTCTCCTTTACTCGCTCCTTTCACGAGTCCGGCGATGTCCAGAAATTCCACGGCGGCGGGAATGATCTTCTTGGGATGACAGATGGCTGCGAGCGCGTCGAGACGGGAATCCGGCACTTCCACGATGCCGACATTCGGATCGATCGTGCAGAACGGATAGTTCGCGGCAGTCGCGCCCTTCGTGCGCGTGAGCGCGTTGAAGAGTGTGGATTTGCCGACATTGGGAAGCCCGACGATGCCGATTTGCATGGCCATTGCTTTGGCAGTATGCAGCACGGAAAGAGAAGAATGAAGCGGGAAATACATCTGTGGGCGGGATTGAGAAATCATTGACAAAATTATATATTATGTAATACTTTTGATGCTTATGCGCGCCCGTCTCCACGCGATTTTCATCGTCCTTATCCTCGCGCCATCCCTCGCGGCTGCCGTTCCATTTGCGGATGTTTCGAACACGCGGTACGCCTCTGCATTTGAGTACCTTTCCGAGAGGGGAGTGATCAGCGGAGTGCAGCAGCAGGGATTGCCCGGCTCGCTCCTCACGCGTGCTCAGGTGCTGAAAGTCATCGTGATGCTCCATCCCAATTACGCAAAGAGAGAACAGTGGTTGAGCGCACACTTGCCTCCATTGCCGCTCTTCTCGGACGTCGATCAGTCGTCATGGTACGCACCGTACCTCGAGACGGCGTACGAGGCCGGCCTCGTCACGGGATATGCCGATCATACGTTCCGCCCCGCCGCTCCGCTCTCTGCGGAGGAGGCGATCGTGCTTCTGATGCGATCGTACGGACTCGGTACGGATGCCGGAAGTGCGGCGTGGTACAAGGCCGCTGTCTCCGCGGCATTCGAAAAAAATCTCATCTCATCCAAGGAACATTTGTACTTGGGTGTTCCCATGACGCGGGGGCAGTTCTTCGATATGGCGTACCGACTCGATGTCGTAACGCGCAGCAATCTCGTCGCATTCGGTGATCCTTCTGCCGCCGCTTCTTCGAATTTTTCCCTCGTTTCTCCGCCGACGAACACGGCGGACATCGCGCTTTCGTCGAAGCCCTTTGCCATTTCGATTCCCGCGCTTGGCATCAATGATCTGACGGTTTCTCATCCCAGTGATCCGCTGACAAGCGACGGTCTCCTTGCGCCGCTCCACGACGGTGTGGGACAACTCTTCGGCTATCCGGGGGGCGGGAGCAAGATCATGATTTACGGACATTCGAGCGGTTACCCGTGGGACGTCTCCAAATATACGAAGATCTTCCGCAAAGTGAACGAGCTCCAGCAGGGAGATCTGGTGTACGTCACGTATCAGGGAAAGCTCTACACGTATCAAGTGTCTTCCAAGGAGACGGTTTCCGTTGATGACATGCAGCCGTTCTCGGGGAACGGCGAAGAGCTCATCCTCTACACCTGCTGGCCGCCGGATTCCATCTCGCAGCGCTACCTCGTGCACGCGGTGCCCGTGAGCAGTGTGGCAAACCAGTGATTCATCCCCCGATTCTCCTGATTATTTCACGGTCCACGAATTCCTTTGCGCGACCGTATTTGAGGCGTGAGAGTTGCTTGAAGGCTTCTGCCGCCTGCACGTCCTTCGTGTAGGTCGTGTCGAGCCACGGACGGGGAACATCGATGGAGAAGGGGCGGGAGGGCTGGCCGTCGATGCAGAGTTTCATCGCGCCCTTGAACGCGTCCATGTTCACGAGATCCTGTTCGGAGAAGACGGGCTTCATTTCCTTCGCGCAGATTTCCGTGTCCTGGGGGCCGATCTTGTAGAACATCATCGTGCCGACGTTGCCGAAGACGGCCCCCTTGAGCGAGACGTTGCCGGCGATCTTGCTCTCCTTCTCGAGTTGGCCGAGGTACTGATGGGCGAGGATCAAACCGAGTCGGTATTTGCGCGCTTCGGAGAGAATGGATTCGATCGACTGCGTGACGAAGTTCTGGAATTCGTCGATGTAGAGGAAGAAATCTTTTCGCTCCTCCAGATTCTGTCGCTGACGGCGCATCGCGGCGACTTGAATCTTGTTCACGATGATCAACCCGAGGAGATTACTGTTGATGTCGCCGATGAGACCTTTGGAGAGATTCATGAGGAGGATCTTCCCCGAGTTCATTACCTCGGTGATGTCGAACGCGCTCTTCGTCTGGCCGACGATGTTGCGAATGAGTGTGTTCGTCGTGAATTGCCCAAACTTCGCGGCGAAGTAGGGGATCATCTCCTGCTTCTCTCTCTGGCCGGTGGAGGCCATCTGCTTTTCCCAGAAGGAGCGCACGATGGGGTTCTGCACTTTGCCGACCTTGTAGCGTTGCCACTCGTCATCCGTGAAGAGACGCACGAGATCCGTGATCGCGCCTCCCTCCTCCTCATCCTCCATGAGCGTGAGGCACCCGTTGCGGAAGTAGTCTTGGATGCGCGGGCCGAAGATTTCCTCGCCGAACATCTTCACCATCATGTTCATCGCATCGAGCGCGATGAGGTCGCGCTCTTCCGGCGTTTTGCCCTCGAGAAGGTTGAGACCCAACGGGCGTTCGGTGTCGGCGGGGTTGAAGTAGATGACGTCGTCGGCACGCGAGCGGGGAATGTAGGGCATCAGATCCTCGATGAGCGAGCCGTGCGGATCGACGACGCAGACGCCGCGGTCGGAGTTGAAGTCCTGGCGAGCCATGATCTGAATGATCGAGGATTTGCCGGTTCCGGTTTGCCCGATGATGTAGAAGTGGCGGAAGCGATCTTCGTGGTGAATATTGATCCGACGCTTCTCTCCGCGGAACGTGTTCATGCCGAGGAAGAGCCCCTCCTCCGGAATGTTCATGGGTGCGGGGGCAAGTTTGAAATTCTGCCACTTGATCGTCTCTACTTTGTTGTACTTGATATTCGGGAAGTGGAAGAGGCTTGAGAGCTCACTGGTGCCCAGCAGCATTGGATGGGAGGTGAGCGCCTGCAAGATCGAGCGGCGCGG
>CAIJNU010000115.1 GCA_903822115.1 uncultured Candidatus Peregrinibacteria bacterium | reverse complement strand
TTCTCTTCCATCAGGGCTCCAATGGAGTTCGTATCCCGAGAAAACACCTGGAATTTCGGGGAGGCATCGATGCCGTACTTCTTCAGGATTTCCCGGGAGAAGCTCTTCGAGCTTTCGATCCGCGCGAGACTCTTCTTCGGCGCAACACTCGGGATGCCAAGCTCGGCAAGCATGTCCGCCGCGCCGGCTCCGATGGGATCATCCGGTCCGACGATGGCGAAATCCGGTTGCGTGCGTTTCGCGATCTGCGCCACCTTCTCAAAATCCAGAATATCCATCACCTCCTGCTCGGTCGAAAGTGCGCGAATCCCCGGATTGCGCGATGTGCAGAGCGCGATGATCTCGGGCTTGTGGCGACTGCGGGAGAGCGCATCCGCGATCGCATGCTCGCGGGCGGAGGAGGCGAGGAGGAGGATTTTCATAGGATGATGATAGAGGGTTTCATGCGGGGAAATCAAAGATGGTTTGAAGGAGGATTCCGAGGAGTCCGAAGAGAATTGGCCTCAAGCCTTTCTCAAAATCCTCAAATCAACGTCATCGCCTTGTACGCTTCTCCTTCCTCATCGCTCGACATGTTGTGCTCGTCGCGCGTGGAGTTGCGATTGCATCCCAGATCGAGGAGGAGCTTCTTCGTGATTTCGGGAGTGGGGTAGCGGCCGTTGAAGCAGCCGGTGCACAGCTTCTGCAATCGTCGGTTGCCGATGCGAATGGCCTTCACCATGTCTTCCGTCTTCGCGTAGAAGAGTCCGTCCGCTCCGATCATTTTGCAGATCTCCTTGATGTTGTTGTGCGAACCGATGAGCTCGTCGGTCGTCGGAATGTCGACGCCGTACGGACAGGGACCGGTGATAGGAGGAGATGCGGAAGCGAAATAGACCTTCTTCGCTCCGGCCTCTTTCGCCATTTCGACGATCTTGCGGGATGTGTTTCCCCGGACGATGGAGTCGTCCACGAGCAGAACTCTGTTCCCTGCGAATTCGAGATCGATCGGGTGGATCTTGAAGTGGAGGCTGCGCTGGCGGATGGCCTGCCCCGGCATGATGAACGTGCGGCCGATGTAGCGGTTCTTCACGAACCCCTCGCGGTAACGTACCTTCAGCTTGTCGGCGAGCCCCGCCGCCGCGGCGCGCGACGAGTCGGGGATCGGGATGACCGAGTCGATCTGAATGCCCGATGCTTTGATCTGCTTCGCCAGCGATTCGCCCATGCGCAGTCGAGCCTTGTACACCGACACGTCATCGATCACGGAATCCGGCGCCGCCAGATAGATCCATTCGAAGGCGCATGGAGAGAGCTCTCCCTTCTTGCAGATGCGGGCATGCACGTGGTTCTTCGTATCGATGAAGACCGCTTCTCCGGGTCTGATATCTCGGATGAATTCGTAGCCGAGCGGCTTCATGACCGTGCTCTCCGAACAGATGATGTACTCCTCCTTCATGCCATACTTGCGCTTCCCGAGGACGAGCGGGCGAATGCCGTAGGGATCGCGGAAAGCAACGATGCCCTGTCCGCCGATGAGCGCGACGGCGGAGTAGCTGCCCTGACATCGGCGGTGCACGGTGCGCACGGCTCGAAAAACGTGCTCGGGCTTGAGCTTGATCGGACGTTGCCGCTGGAGCGCGAGTGCGAAAACGTTGAGCAGCACTTCGGAGTCGGAGTTCGTATTGAGGTGGCGGAAGTCCGAATGCAGAAGTTCATCTGTGAGCTTCTTGCTGTTCGTGAGGTTGCCGTTGTGGGCGAGCGCGATGCCGAAGGGGGAATTTACGAAGAACGGTTGTGCCTCAAACTCGCTCGAACACCCCGCTGTGGGATAGCGAACGTGACCGATACCCATCGGGCCACGGAGTCTCTCGAGCGATTGCGCGTGGAAAACGTCCCGCACCATGCCGTTCGCCTTCTTCAGATGAAACTGACTGTCGAACGTGACGATACCGGCCGCATCCTGTCCGCGATGCTGCAGGACGATCAAGCCGTCATAGAGATCCTGGATCGCGTCGCTGTAGCCGGAGACCGCAATGATGCCGCACATAGGTGATCAGGGGTGGGGAAGGAGCACGCAAAACACGACCTGCCCCGAGACGGGGAAGGCCGAAAATGCGCAGGAGTGATGCTCCATGTGGGTATTGTAGAGATACGGCGCAAATGCGCAAGGAACCCTGAGTCTATTCTTTCGCTTCCGCTGCCCGAACGCAGTTTTGGATCAGTGCTGCGACGGTCATGGGCCCCACGCCGCCCGGAACGGGTGTGATGGCGGAGGCGACCTCTTTCACGCCATCGAAATCCACATCACCGCAGAGTTTGCCGTCCTTGCGGTTCATGCCGACATCGATCACGACTGCCCCGGACTTCACCATGTCTGCGGTGATCATGTTCGCTCTGCCGACGGCGACGATGAGGATGTCCGCCTGCTTCGTGATGGCGGCGAGATCCTGAGTGCGGCTGTGGCAGACGGTGACGGTGGCGTCGCGATTGAGGAGCATGACGGAGAGGGGTTTGCCGACGGTGTTCGAACGGCCGACGACGACGGCATGCTTGCCCTTGAGCGGGATGGCGAAGTGTTCGAGCATCGCGATGATGCCGGCGGGCGTGGCGGGCGGGAGCCGTTCGAATGCGGAGCCGAGGAACGTATCGCCGAGATTCTTCGACGTGAAGCCGTCGATGTCCTTGCGGGGATCGATGGCGCGGATGACGTCTTCGGTGGCGGGTGCGAGAGGAGAGGGGAGGGGAACCTGCACGATGAATCCCGTGACTCCGTCGTCTCGGTTGAGCGCGTCGATGGTTGCGAAGAGTTCTTCCTTCGTGGTCGACTCCGGAAGATGGCGATGCTCGCAGCGCATGCCGACCTCCTCGCAACTGCGAAGCTTCTGCCGGATGTAACTCTCGCTCGCGGGATCATTCCCGACCTGCACGATCACGAGCAGCGGATCGAGCTGCTTCACTTTGGGCTTGAGCTCTGCCAGCAGAGCGGATGCGGCTTCCTTGCCCGAGAGGAGACGTGCTGACATGGCTGCATCATACAGGAGATTGACTATAATTCAAGAATTTGTTATAATATTCACATGGAACAACATACAAATTCCTCCGGGGAGAGACATAAGCCGCCGATAGTTTGGGAGTGGAGCGAGGAGGATGAACAGGAGATTGCGGCGATTAGGAAGAGAACTCAATCGAACATTGAAGGAGGCAGAGGTGATGTGCGTCGGAGATTGAATGACGTACTCGCATGAGCGGTCTCACTCAGAGCTTCGCCGAAACGATCGACCAGATTTCGTTTGCCGCATATTGCTTCTCGCCGCTCGTGTCGATGACGGCGATCGAGGGATCGTCGCTCGCGAGCGTGCGATACGCGCCGTGGATCTTCTCCTGGAGATTTCGCTCCTCGAGGATGTCGGTATTTTCACGTCGTGACAGTCTCTCCATGCAGACGGACAGCGGAGGCAGCGTGAAGACTTGAACGTCAGGCTGAAGAAAATTCTTGTTCAGATTTTTCAGCCAACCTTCCTCCAAACCAAGAGCGACGCCATAGGCGATGGTTGATGCCGCGTACCGGTCGGAAATGACGATCGTGCCACTCTCGAGCGCGGGAAGAATCACGTGATCGATGTGCCACGCGCGGTCCGCGGTGAAGAGGAGTTGGAGCGCGGAGGAGGGGAGATGCGCGGAGCCCTTGAGGCATGAGCGTATGAGTGCGCCGACGGGGCCGTCGGTCGGCTCCGCCGTCACGAGGACTTCTCTGCCGCCTGCCCGCAGTCTCTCCGCGAGGAGGCGTGCGTGGAGCGTGGTGCCTGCGCCGTCCGGGCCTTCGATGACGATGAACGATCCTCTCATGAATCGACAAGAAAATTGCACCGGCGAGCATAGCAGACCGAAGGCACCCTTTGAGAAAATTTCACGGAAATGGGATAAGTAATTGCCACTTCACTGGGCTTGTCGGAATGATATTCCGTGACGCTGTCATCTTGTTCTCCGGGGCAATCGAGTGGAGAATTCGAGGAAATTCTTCCCCCTTTCCTCCCTATGAACGTGCTGAAGCACCTCGTGGCACTCCTACTCATCATCGGCGGTCTCAACTGGGGCCTTGTCGGCCTCTGGCACTTCGACCTCGTTGTGTGGCTCGTCGGCTCCTGGCCGACGGTTGTGACAGTCGTGTATGACCTCGTCGGACTCGCGGCGGTCATCGCCCTCATCGAGTATTTGATGAAGGCGAGTAAGTGAGAAGAAAAGAAAAGAAGCCGTCTCGCAGTCGCGGGGCGGCTTCTTTCGAAGATCATCATTGGGGATTTCGCATCCTGTTCGCCTCGTCGAGTATTTGCTCGGGCGTGGCATCCTCGAGTCCTGTGTAGTAGAGACCTTCGATAGCCAATTGATTCTTCACTCCCTCTGCGTAAAGCTGTCTCTGGCCGGCGGGAACGTCGATCACTCCCTCTCTTGGGAATGTCGCTTGATACGGCCTCTCGAGATTCGCGCGGGAGAAAGATGAGCCGGCGTTCACGCGCACCTGCGCCATTGTCTGGAGGAGTGATCGCGATGTTGCTGATGAGTGTCCGCCGGAGAGGAAGACGATGAGCAGTTCCTTCGGGATACCTGCATTCTTGCAGATACGTTCGAATGCCTCCGCGGATGCTTCTGGGTTGATGGATTCACTGCTCTTGGTTCCCGGTGTGGGGAAGCTCGTCTTGATGAAGAAGGGGTGATTCCTGAATTCGCTATTATCAATCCCCTTGATCATGCGGCGCAGGACATCAGTCATGATTTGTTCATTCTGCTGCAGATTTCCCTCATTCTTGATGAGGAATTCGGGCTCCAGGATCGCAGCGATGTCTCCATTCTTTGCAGTCGCTTCGTGCACGCGCACCATTTGGCGGGCGGCTTCCTCCGCGAACTCCGGCATGCCGAACTTGATCGTCGTACGCGTCTTGATCATATGCACGCCAAGTTGAACCAACTTATCGAGCTCTCCGGGCAGTTCATCCAATCCCGTCGCGAGACCCGTGATGTCGTTGAGTCCGAGCTTCTTGCCGATCACGATGACACCTTGCTCCTCTAAGACTTTTTGCAACGGCACTCCGCGAGAATCTGTGAGATCGAAGAGATCATCGTGGACGATGGCGCCGGTGAAGACTTCGCCAAGCGACGGAGCCGAAACGAGCATCTCGCGCACCACCGCGCTCTTCGTATCGAAGTCTTCATCTCCCGTAAATGGGATACCGAATTGCGCGAAGTGTTTTTGGTGAGTCCCTCTGCTCTGGTCCATCGCGAGGAAGTGTTGCTGGATAGTATTATCATTAAAGTGATCCACTGATTCTTGGAAATTGGGAGATTGAGGGGACATAGACGGGGGGAAAAAGGAGAGAATGCTAGCACCAAAGATTTGGAAAAGAAAAGCGAGGTGTGCGAAGTCGGCATTGGTCGAAAATGTCTCTTTGGTCTGCGGAGAAAACGTGGAAGGCGAAGTCCGATGCAAAATCGTACAGAGTCGGATGGCTTGAGGTTAGGCTGATGCGGAGAGAAACGGAAATTGATAATTCAATCCCCATCGTCATCCTGTCCTGGATGCAACCTTCGCAACTCGGCAATTTCAACAGGGTCTCCGTCTCGCGCGGGGTCTGCGCAATCATATTCAGTGCTGTACTTACCCGCCATGGCCAGTCGGAGCTTCTGCCCCTCATCGTAGAGCGCCTGTTGTCCAAGATAGACGCTGCTCCTTCCGTCATGGAGCATCTCCTGGGACGGACGCCTGAGGATATCGGGAAATGCCGAGCCGACCTTTAAGCGCATCTTAATCATTTCTTGTAGAAAGAGATGAGCTTCATGGGGCGCGAGTCCGTCGGAGTGGAAGAGAATGAGGAGTTCAGGCGGGATCTCCGCATCCGCACATATGCGAGCGAAGGTTTCTGCGCTCGCATGTTGATCTATAGGCTCGCCGCTCTCGATGCCCGGCATAGGGAAGCTCGTCTGGAGGAAGTAAGGATGATTCTGATTCCCCGCAAGTGCTATTCTTTTGACGATGGCTGAGAGGACACTAGTCATGTGATCTTGAACGACTTCCAGAGTTCCATTGTGATTGCGTGGAAATTTCAGTTCCAGAATTGGTGCAATATTCCCATTTATTGCAGCCTTGGTTTGTGCCTGTACCACCTGATAGATGGCGCTCTGTATATACCCTGGAACATCCGGTGAAACCGTCGTCTGTACCTTCAGGACGTGGATACCTTGTTCGACCAATTCATCCATGTGACTGGGAAGATTGTTGACGCCCGTCGCGAGCCCCGATTCCTGGGAGAGTCTTAACCTCTGACCGATGAGAACTGCGTCCCTCGCCTCGAACGCCTTCTGCAAAGGAGTACCTCCAATTGTCTTGCGTTGGGAGAGATCCTCGGGAACGGCGATGCCGGTGAAGAGGTCGCCCAGTCCTTCAGCTTCGGCGAGCATGGCGAGGAATGCAGCGCGCTTCTTCTCGAAATCCGATCCGTCCGAAAACGGAATGCCCCATTCCCTGAAGTGCTTCATGTCGTCTTCCGGTCTCTGCCCCAGAGAGAGAATGTGCTGCTGCCTGTTCGGATTATTGAGGTGATCGACTGCAGCTTCGAATTTTGAGGAGGGGGAACCTTCGGGCATGAGGGGGGTGGAAATGGCGGCAATGCTAGTACTGTGTTTTGCGTATGTAAAGATCGCCTTTATTTCCCAAAGCTCTTCTCTTTCTTTGTCAGGCACGACAAAGAAAGAGAGAAAGAAAACGCTGGCGCGCCGAAGCTCATCAT
>CAIJNU010000114.1 GCA_903822115.1 uncultured Candidatus Peregrinibacteria bacterium | reverse complement strand
CGATCCCATACCGAACTCGGCAGTTAAGCCCGTCAGCGTCGATGGTAGCTCCCGGTACAGGGCGCAAGAGTAGATCGGTGCCAGGACTCTGTGTTCTCCAGTGAAAAGGGGACTGAAGGTCTCACTTTTCAGGATATGTTGATATTTGACATATCTATAAATTTATATAATAATAGAATTATGAGCAATACATTGAGATCATCGGGAAGAGAGGACAATCGTCCGGAGCTGAAAGCACTTCATGAGCAAATGCAAGGAGCTTTGGCTGTTTCGGAAGGAATCTTGGATGATTTGGGATCAGCCCGGCAACGCCTGCATGGCATGCTCGCTCAGATGGATGCGAGTGGGCAGAGGGAGCGACAGGTGTTACCGTTGGAGCATGATTGAGCGCCTTCAGAAGATCCTATCAGCGCGTGGTATCGCCTCTCGCCGCAAAGCGGAGGAGTACATCGAGCAGGGGCTCGTGAAGGTCAATGGCAAGGTGGCAACGCTCGGACAGAAGGCCGATCCGCTGACCGACAAGATTGAAGTGGACGGGAGGGTTATTGAGGCACGCAGAGAAATGCTCTACTACGTTATCAATAAGCCCCACGGTGTCGTCACGACGAATGCACACATGCCGGAGGATAAGACGGTTCAAGAATTGCTTCCGGCCAAACTGCGCGGGAAGGTTTTTCCCGTAGGCCGGTTGGACAAGAATTCCACGGGGCTGCTCCTCCTCACCAATGACGGCGTTCTCGCGTATCGTCTCACGCATCCCAAATTCGATCATGAGAAGGAGTATCTGGTGGAGACCGAGCGCGACATCACCAGTGGGCAACTCCAGAAGATGCGCGACGGCGTGATGCTCTTCGGGGAGAAAACGAAGCCGACGAAGGTGCTGAGGGTGGGGAAGAAGGAATTCACCATCATCCTCACGGAGGGGCGCAACCGCCAAATACGCCGCATGTGCCAGAAGGTCGGCAGCAGCGTCCATTCCCTCAGGCGCACGCGCATTGTCACATTTCGAGATGATGCCTTGAAGGAGGGGGAACTGCGGCCGTTGCATCCCGAAGAAATTGCTGCCCTCCTGCGGGCACTTCAGATAGGATGAGGACAGCATGAAGTTCATCCCCCACGGCGCAGCTCGAGAAGTCACCGGCACTTGCCACGAATTGCAGATCGGAGGGAAGCGCATCCTCCTCGATTGCGGTCTTTTTCAGGGCCACAGGAGCGAAGCCGTGGAGAAGAACGCGACTTTCGCATTCGACCCCAAGGATATCGATGCGCTCATCCTCACGCATGCGCACATGGATCATGCCGGCAGGATCCCCCTCCTCTACAAGAAGGGCTTTCGTGGGCCGGTCCACTGTACGTACGCCACACAGGATCTTTCAGCCGTGATGCTGCGTGACAGCGGGTACATTCAGGAAAAAGATGAGGAGTACTTCCGGGAGAAGTTGAAACACGCCATGCTTCCCACGGAAGGTCCCCTCTACACGCAGCAGGACGCGATCGATTGCATGACGATCTTCCATGGCTGTAATTACGGCGAGTGGGTGGAGGTGGCGGAGGGGGTACGCGTGCGCTTCCTCGACGCGGGGCACATCATCGGTGCGGCCATGCTCGTGATCGAGGCGGCAGAAGGGGAGAAGAAACTCACTATCGGATTCAGCGGAGATCTCGGTCGCAGCGCTCTTCCCATTCTCCGCGATCCCGAGAAAATGCCCCCCGTCGATATTCTCATCTGCGAGAGCACGTACGGAAACCGCAATCACGAGGACATCGCGCATGCGCAGGACAAATTGTTGGATGTCATCGTCCGGACGGCAAAGCGCGGCGGAAAGATCATCATTCCCGCCTTCTCTCTCGAGCGCACGCAGGAAATCATCTATGACCTTCATATCCTGTGGGATGAGAAGCGTCTGCCGGACATTCCCGTCATTGTCGATTCTCCGCTTGCGTCAGCGGTAACCGAGGTCTTCATGAAACACCCCGAATGCTACGATTCCGATCTTTTCGAGAAGTTTCTCAAGAAGCAGCGTAACCCCTTCCGCTTCGAGCTCGTCCGGTACACGGAGAGCGTGGAGGAGAGCAAGGCGCTCAATGGCACTCCCGGCCCCATGATCATCATGGCCGCGTCCGGCATGTGCGAGGCGGGTCGCATTCGTCATCACCTGCGAAACGAGATCGACAATCCCAAGAATACGATTCTCGCTGTCGGTTTCATGGCGGAGGGAACGCTGGGCAGCAAGATCGTGGACCCAGGCGTCAAAGAGGTGAAAATCTTCAACGAAGTGCGTCATAAGAATGCCGAAATCATCACCATCGACGCCTACTCCGGCCATGCCGGCAAAAATGACCTCGATGCTTTTATCGCGAGCGTTCCCAGCGTGCGCAAGATCATCCTTGTTCACGGCGAAGAGTCGCAGATGATTCCCTTCGGGGAGCGCATCGGAGGGAAGAATGCCCAAATCTTCGAACCCAAGCAGGAAGAGGGCATCATTCTCGACTGATGAGGATCACAGACCGAGGTCTGTGGCGACGGATTTCATCGCGTCGAGCGCGAGAGAGATGAATTCATCGAGCGGGATTGAAAGAAGTTCCTCGCATTTCTTAATTTGCTCGCGACTGACCTGAGCTGCGAACGTCTTGTCCTTGAGCTTCTTCTTTACGCTGCTCACCTCCACGTCCGCAAGCTTCTTGGACGGCCGGACGAGTGTTACGGCGATGATGAAGCCCGTTAGCTCGTCGACGGCGTAGAGCGAACGGCGTAGCCACGAATCCAGAGGATGGGCATCACCGTATTTCTCGGCGTAATGCGATCGAATATCCTCAAGAAGTTCTTTCGGAGAGCCAATTTCCGAGAGGAGCTGTTCCAGCGTGGTACCACAGTGTTGCTCGAGGTCTTTCTCGAGGTGATCCCAGTCGAGGTCATGCAGATAGCCGACGACTTTCCACGTTGCGGGATCTCCATTGAACCGACTCGCCAGTTTCTCCATGACCGCACCCGTGGCAAGGAGATGGGCTCGCGTCTTATCCGCATGCTTCATGAGCAGGGTGTGAGCGGCGGGGAGGAGGTGAGCGTAGGTAGAGGCTTGAGATGGTAGTGACTTTGTCGTGCCCTTCTTGGCTGTCTTTGCATCGGTTCCAGGGGGGACACCGCGGACTTCCATAGGCTTCATGAGCGGGAAGAGCACCATGTCTCTCAGGTTCGTTTGCTGAGTGATGAGAGCGACGAAACGATCCACCCCCATGCCCCATCCGGAACAGGGTGGGCAGCCATATTCCAGAGCCTTCACGAAGTCATCATCCTTCCGGTGCGCCTCGCTATCTCCGGCAGCGGCACTCTTTGATTGATCCTCGAAGCGCTTATTCTGATCCACGGGATCAATGAGCTCGGAGTAGGCATTCACGATCTCCCAGCCGCCTATTACCAACTGGAAACGATCGGTGAGGCGAGAGTTGGCATCGTTCTTGCGCGCGAGAGGAGAGAGTTCGATCGGATGTTCGGTGAGGAAGAGGGGGCCCAGAATCTTCGGCCTACTCACCTTCTTGTAGAGCTGGTCTATGATGGAGCCGAAGCTGAGATCTTCGAGGTCGACTTCCAGGCGGAGATGCTTCTTGTTTATGGCTTCAACTAGGGCTCCCTTGGAATCAAACTCATTGATATCAATTTGGCAAGAGCCCTTGATAGAGTCACGAATGCTCACTTTCGGCCAAGGAGGAGTGAAGTCCACTTCTTGGAGTTTTCCTTCTCTGTCATGAATGGAGAGCTTTAGTGTGCCGAGGAGTTCTTTGAGAATGGTGGAGAAAAGCTCCTCCGTGAACGCCATGTTGTGCGTGTAGTCCCAGTAGGAGGCGTAGTGTTCCACCATTGTGAAGTCCTGGAGGTGACTCGGATCGAGGCCTTCATTGCGGAAGCACCTCGCCACTTCGAATACCCGATCGAATCCTCCGACGAGACACTCCTTGAGGTACGTTTCCGGAGCGATGCGCAGGAAGACATCCATATCGTAGGCTTCGTGGTGCGTCACGAACGGTTTGGCGAGTGCGCCGGAGGCGGCATTCACGAGCACGGGCGTCTCCACCTCGACGAAATCCTTCGACCAGTAGAACTCCCGCAGGAGTTTGAGAAAGAGGCTGCGCTTCTGGAAACGTTCGAGTGTTTCTCTGTTACTCAGCAGATCGAGGTAGCGCTGGCGCCAGGAAGTTTCCTGATCCGCTATCCCATGCCACTTCTCCGGTGGTTGCCGCAAAGTTTTCGAGAGCATCATCCAGTCCTTCACGAGAACGGTGGGTTCGCCGGTTTTGGTTGCGAAACGCGTGCCTCCGACGCCGATGAAATCTCCGAGATCGATGAAAGCAAGAGCGGTTTCATACTTCCCCTCCGGCATTTCATTCTTTTTGAACGCGATTTGCAGGCGACCGGTTTCGTCCTGCAGCGTGGCGAAGGTCATCTTCCCCATATCGCGCAGAAGCATCACTCTCCCCGCCACCGAAACGTTCGTATCGTCAGGCGCGTTTCTGGCTTGTGCAAGACGATGGCTGCGCGGGAAGGTGGCCGCGTACGGCGTCATTCCGCTGGCGCGGAGTTCCTCCGCTTTCTTGAGACGAATGGGATCCATGGCGGTCAGCGTACCTTTGTTTTCGCCAGACTTGAAGTGCCAAGAGCATTCCGTCCGCGCGGCGGAGAATTCTTCCTTAGAAAAAGCATTTGACGCACCCCCTCATTGTATTTAGACTGCCTCGGCTTTCGCATGGATTCCCATGCGAGTTGGCTTACGTTCGTTGTCTGCCTTTCCTGGCTTCCAGAAAGGAAACAAGCAGACGAGGTTCGAACCTCCAGCCCTATGCAAGGTCTCATCGCCAGAAAAGTCGGCATGTCTCGTATCTTCCTTGAGTCCGGGGAGGAAGTTCCCGTGACGTACTTGGAAGTGCGTCCCAATATCGTCGTGCGTATGAAGACGAAGGAGAAGGACGGGTACGACGCAGTCGTGCTCGGAGTCGGCGCGAAGATGTGGAGGAGTCGCAAGGGGAAGGAGCACACACGCTACAGCGTTCAGAAGGAATGGAAGGTGGAATCGCTCGAGGGGCTCGAGACAGGCAAGCAACTTTCCGTCGATGTCCTCCCCGCCGAGAGCATGGTGACGATAACGGGCGTTTCGAAGGGAAAGGGATTTCAGGGTGTCATGCGTCGCTGGAACTTCTCCGGAGGTCCCGCGAGTCACGGATCGCACTTCAAGAGAGAGCCGGGAACGATCGGTATGCGTGCGAAGCCGGGGAGAGTCCTCAAGGGTCACCACATGGCGGGGCGCATGGGAGGGGACACCATCACCTTGAAGCATCGCTCCGTGGTGATGGTAGATAGCGCCAAGGGCGTGCTCGCGATCAAGGGGCCGATTCCGGGTCCCGCCGGTTCCACTGTCTTTCTCACCAAAGAATCTTCTCCCGAAAAGAAAGAGTAATCCTCTCCCATGAAAATCGATGTCTTCTCCATGACCGGCACGAAGAAAGGCACCTGGGATCTCCCGGAGGAGCTCTTTGAGACCGTCATCAATGAGGGATTGATTCATCAGTTCGTCACGCTTCAGCAGAGCAACCGGCGCATTGCCATCGCTCACGTGAAGAGCAGGGGTGAAGTGCAGGGGTCGACGCACAAGCTCTACGCACAGAAGCACACGGGTCGCGCGCGCCGCGGCTCCGTCCGCAGCCCGCTCCTGCGAGGAGGAGGCAAGGCATTCGGTCCGAGGAATACCAATAACTTCACGAAGGATATGCCGCGCGCCATGCGCCATGCGGCACTGCGCGCCGCGCTCTCTCTGATGGCGAAGCGTCAGGCGATCTTCGGTCTCGAGGGATACCCCGAGCAGATCAAGACGAAGGATGCGGTCGCGCTTCTCAAGAAACTTCCGGTGGAATTGGGTCGAAGAATCGTCTTCGTAATGCCGTCCCCTAACAAGGCTCTCACCCTTTCGACGCGAAATATTCCGAACGTCTCCACATTGCTCGCCGCTTACCTCAATCCGGAGTCCGTCGTCTCGGCGCGTTCGATCGTCTTCCTCGAGGGAAGTCTCGAGAAGGCACAGGAGGTGTTTGGAAAGAAGAAGAGAGAGAGGTCGGCGGGGAAGAGTGCGGTTGCGGAGGCTCCGGTGGCGGAGATAAAGAGATCAAAGATGATCAAGAAGACAACGAAGACGACAAAGAAAACGACGACCACGAAGAAGAAAGTTTCCGCCCCCTCCGCCTGATGGAACTCACCCAAGTCATCCTCGGCCCCGTCGTGACGGAGAAAGCGGAGCGCCTGAAGGCGGCTGGTCCGCATCACACGTACACGATGCGCGTGCACCCGGGCGCCACGAAGATTGATGTGAAGAATGCCCTGCGCCGCTACTACGAGGCGGATGTGGAGAGCGTTCGTATCGTGAAAGTTCCTGCGAAGACGAAGCCCATTCAGAAAGGCGGGGTGATGGAGAAGCGGCAGGCGGAGAAGAAAGCCCTCATCACACTCAAGCCCAAGAGCAAGCCTATCGATCTCGCTTCCTTCGAAGTACCCAATTGATCATGACTCTGCGTAAGCCCAAACCAACGACACCCGCACGACGTCAGATGACGATCGCCGACTTCTCTGGCCTGAGTTCGAACGGTCCCGAGAAGAGTCTTGTACGCGGGAAGAAGCGCATCAGCGGCAGGGACGGCAAGGGGAGAGTGTCGGTGCGTCATCGCGGCGGCGGCCACAAGCGACTGCTGCGTGATGTCGATTTCAAGCAGCTCGGAAAGCTCGGGGTGCCCGGTGTCGTGCAGGGGATCGAGTACGACCCGAACCGCACGGCGCGTATCGCCCTCGTGTACTACATCGATGGTTCGAAGAAATATGTGCTCGCACCGGAAGGCCTCAAGGCTGGCGATCAGGTAGTGGCGGGACACCGCACGAAAGTGAAGGTGGGCAACCGCATGGAACTTCAGCACATCCCGGTCGGGTATCACATCTACAATGTGGAGGTGCATGCCGGACGCGGGGGACAAATCGTGCGCTCAGCGGGAACATCCGCGACACTCATCGGTTTCGACGAGCCATTCGCGCTTCTTCAGCTTCCTTCCTCCGAAATTCGCAAGGTGCGCAAGGAGTGTTTCGCCTCCATCGGCGTCGTCTCCAATGGAGAGCACAGCCTCATCAACTGGGGCAAGGCGGGACGCATGCGCTGGCGCGGCCGCCGTCCGACGGTTCTCGGAAAGTCCATGAACGCCGTCGATCACCCGCATGGCGGAGGTGAGGGGCACAGTCCGATCGGTCTCAAACGCCCCAAGACTCCTTGGGGCAAGCCCGCATACGGAGTGAAAACGCGTCGCAAGCGCAAATCCTCGATTATGATCGTTAGTAGCCGCATTCGTAAGAAGAAGAAATAACCCTTCCCCCTCCTATGTCACGCTCTCTCAAGAAAGGCCCCCACGTTGATCCGAAACTTCTGAAGAAGGTCATGAAAATGATCGCAGCTCAGGAGAAGAAGATCGTGAAAACGTGGGCGCGCAGCTGCGATATTCCGCCGGAGTTCGTCGGATTCACCTTCGCGGTTCATAACGGCAAAGATTTCGTTCCCGTGTACATCACGGAGCAGATGGTGGGACACAAGCTCGGCGAGTTTGCCTGGACGACGAAATTCAGAGGACACGGAGGCAAAGCCGCCACGACCGTCGCTCCGGGAATGGCCGGCGCTCCCGCCGGTGGAGGTGCCGCCCCTGCTTCCACACCTGCAAAATAATGTCTTCCTCTCACTGACCATGAAAGCCCTCCTCCAATCCGTCCGCATCGCGCCGAAGAAGCTCAACCTCCTTGCAAGGATGGTGCGAGGCCAAAGCGTACCGGACGCAACGGAGGCGCTGCGCAGGACGAACAAGAAGGGGGCACGAATCGTGGAGAAGCTCCTTCTCTCCGCCGTCGCGAATGCGTCCCACAATGACAAGCAGGATCCGCAGATGATGATCATCAAAACGATCGTCGTGAATCAGGGGCAGGCGTACCGCCGCGGCATGCCGAAGGCGAGGGGACAGCAACGTCCGTACAAAAAGTTCCTTTCACACCTCGAGATCGTTCTCGGATATCCGGAGGCGAAAAAGACGGGTTCGAAAACGGCTAAAAAGAAGGAAAAGGCTTCCGCTAAGCCGAAGAATGCTGTAAAAGCTACCAGCTCGAAGACCAAGAAAATCGACACCGTTTCCGAATCTTCAGCTTCCTCCGTTTCCTCATAACTATGGGTCAAAAAGTAAACGCCAACGGCTTTCGACTCGGAATCACGCACACGTGGCCGTCCACGTGGTACGCGAAGGGGGGAAAGTACCGCGAGCTGTTCTTACAGGATGTTCGCATCAAGCGTTACATTGAAGGCAAGGTAAAAGAGGCGGGCATCAGTTCGATTGAAATCGACCGCGGGAAGAAAGTCACCGTCTCGATTCATACGAGTAAGCCTGGTGTGCTCATCGGCAAGCAGGGCGCCGCGATAGAAGATCTCCGCAAGGATCTCGAGAAGCGGTTCACGGGAAGTTTTGAGGTCGATGTACGTGAGATTCGCAGCCCCGACGCCGATCCGGTCGTGATTGCTGAGACGATTCAAGGGCAGATCCAGCGACGTATGCCCTACCGCCGCGCGGTGAAGATGTCGATCGAGAAGGCGCTGCAAGGGGGAGCGATCGGTGTGAAGATCACGATTTCCGGACGCCTCAACGGCGCGGAGATCGCCCGCGATGAGCTCTTCAAGGAGGGGAACATTCCTCTGCAGACACTCCGTGCGAATATCGTGCACGCGAAGCGCCATGCCATCACGAAATTCGGAACGATTGGCATTCAGGTGTGGGTCTACAAGGGAATGGTCTTCAAGAAAATTTCACAGGCCCAGTCGGCCGGTCTCACTTCCCAAGCACTCGCTGCGGCGAACGCCGCCTAACTTCCTTTTTTATGCTCGAACCGAAGAAGATCAAGTATCGCAAGCAGCATCGAAACCGTGGCGCCTTCTACGGGAAGGCGACGCGCGGCACGACGCTGGCCTTCGGATCCTTCGGGCTTAAGACGCAAACATCCGGGGAGCTGACGGCGCGCCAGATTGAAGCGGCACGCCGCGCCATGACGCACCGTGTGCAGCGTGGGGGGAAGATCTGGATTCGCGTATTCCCGCACACGCCCGTTACGCGCAAAGCTGCGGAGGTGCCGATGGGATCCGGAAAGGGATCGGTGGAGTACTACTCCGCGATCCTCAAAGCCGGAGTCATCCTCTTCGAGATCGACGGACTGCCGGCTGATGCCGCCATTGAGGCGCTGACGCTCGCGAGCCACAAATTGCCCATGAAGACGAAGATCGTTTCCCGCCTCCACGCCTAATGGCAACACACCACGCCAGCTACGGCGAACTCCTCGCGATGCCGATCGACGAATTGCGTCGCGACATCATGACGCAACGTGCGCTCGTGACGAAGATGAGTCTTGGAATCCAGATGAATAAGGAGAAGGATACGGCGCGCTACCGCACCGAGCGTCGGATGCTCGCGCGCATGCTCCTCGCGATGCACATTCTGAAGGCGAAAACAAAGAGCAAGTCGACATTGAAAACGAAGAAGAACTCTCGTACCATCCCCGCTTCCTCCACATGAGAACCAAGAAAGGAGTCATCACATCGGCGAAGATGACAGGCACCGTAACGGTGACCACGCATCGCTCTGTCTTCCACGCGAAGTACAAGAAGCGTTTTACGATCTCCAAGAAGTTCCTTGCTGACAGCAAGGGATTCGATCTCGCGATGGGGGATGAGGTAGTGATCACGGAGTGTCGACCGCTTTCCAAGAACAAGAGATTCCGCGTCACCGAGATCATCAAGAGCGCCCCGCGAGTGAGCGAGCTTGCCGAGGAAAGTGATGTCACTGCCGCCACGAAGAAGAAAGTCGATGCCGACGACGATTCCGCCCCCTCCCAATGATCCAACCTCAGACCATCCTCGATGTGGCTGATAACACGGGTGCCCGCAAGGTCATGTGCATCCGCGT
>CAIJNU010000113.1 GCA_903822115.1 uncultured Candidatus Peregrinibacteria bacterium | reverse complement strand
GTTCTTGCCCCAGTCAGCTCCGTATTCTCGTGATCGACCATAGGATTTCCCTCATTCTCCGAAGGATCTTCCAATAGAAGCACCTGCCAGCCTGGAAACTTTGAACCAAGAAGCATTTCCTCTCTCGATTGAGCGCCGCGCACAGTGCCCCTAGAAGACTGCACTTGCGAAACTACATCAGGGTTAAAATGTGGATTTGAAATGAATTCATTCGGATCGTAAACCGTGGCGGATCCAAAGGTATCGGATCGTGCGTCAATCAGTATCGGTTCTTCTTTAAATGAATCGATTGTCGTGCCATCAATTTTCCTCAAGCTTCCTGCAGTTGCGTATCGGCGCATTGCATTAGCCATCGCCTCAATATACGCCATCGGAACGAGACCTGCAGGGAATGGGAAGATTGTGCTAAATCCTTCCTGCACTTTTCGAATCAATTCAGGGCGCTGGCGCAACTCAGCCATGACTTCATCAAACGAAGGCATATTGGCAAGCACTTTCTCACGCGACATGGGCAACCTGCTAGGGAGACCGCGATATTCAGCTGCTTTTGTTTCTTCATCAAAGAAATTTCGCTCTGGGGGGCTCACCATTTCTCGCCCACAAGAATCAAGCATTTCGACTCTCCCCGGCTCAAACAATCCAAATTCTTGGTAGATTGCGAGCGTTTTATTATAGTCTTTCTCCCATCCATGAATCCTCTCCAGACTAGACAAGCTCCCTGTGAGCATATATCTGGTTCTCAAACTCATCTCCCCCTGTTGACGTTCAATGGTTCTCGTTCTCCGATCAACGCCTTCAAGAGATTCGAATCGAAGAGGTGGCTTGGGCGATTTCATTGCGAATGCAAGGGGGCCGTTGAGCGTCATCGTTGGGAGGATAAGGAGATAGGAGAAATGTGAAATACAATTTACATATCTTTTTCAGAATGTCAAGTGTCGCAACTCCGTCATTCTCACAAAATTCCCGTGCCCTCTCACGAGGAGAGAAAATGCATCGAAAAAACTCGCCGTCTTCGTCAGCTCGAGTCCGGCAATCCTTGGAGAATGAAACTGTGATACAATCCCCCTCCGAATGATGCCTGCCGCATTTCTCCGCATTCTCATTCGGACTCTGGTCGCGGGGTGTCTCTTCGCCATCCTCTTCCTTCTCCTGCGCCACCACACATTCGCCGCCAGCAGTTGGAATCCCACTCTCATCGTGAATACCGAAGCGTTCCAGGTCATCGATGACGCCAATGCGACGGCGAATTTGGAACTGCGCTTCGGAACATCGCTGAATGCGACCATCAAGTACGATCGCACGAATGCTCGTTTCGATTTCACGAAATCTGTCTACGTCCATGGAAATCTCACGCTGACAGGCGCACTGAAAGTCACGTCGATCACCGCTTCGGGGGGCATCGTGTACATGAGCGGATCGCAACTCGTCGGCAATGCCACGGGAAGTTCGGGGAAACTCCTCATCTCGCAATTCCAATCGGCTCCCAAATGGGTTAATCCGTCTGGGGGGATGGTCTGGTATCTCGACGGCACGCAGAGCATCGCGACATCGGTGGGCGCGCAGGTGACGATGCCGTTCAGTCTGACACTCACCGGCGTGACCCTGAACATCAAGGGTGCTCCCACCGGAGCCGCGCTCATCGTGAACGTGAGAAAAAACGGCACGACCATCTTCGGCACGCGCCCGCAGATCACTGCGGGAGCGACGACCGGCGGATCGGGGGCGGTTCTATCCGTGACCGCCATCCCCATCAACTCTCTCATGACCGTGGACATCGATCAGGTGGGCAGCACATTTGCCGGAAGCGGACTGACAGTGATCCTCAAGGGCACTCGCAATTACTGAGAGATATCAGCGCTCAGAAACCGATGAAGTTGAATGAGTTCTTCGGTTGACTTGAACTGCTCCCCGAAAGTTGATTCGGTGTGGTATTCCCGTAGATCACCACCCTGTTATTTCCCGCATCGGTAACGAACAACTGCGCCGAATTGGTGTCGTACAAATCGAACGACGGGTTTCTGAGCCCGAGCTGTGTCAAAGAAGACGCATTGGCAATAAACGAAGGCTGTCCAAGAACCCCTACGGCATTCATACCGTTTGAAATGTTCGACGTGTCGAAGACAAGAATACGATGATTTGCATTATCAGCCACATAGAGTTTGTTGCCAGCAGAATCGAAAGTGAGTCCCATGGGAGAGTTGAAGGCCGCTTGTGTGGTTGCCGACGCATTCGAGTAGAAGTTTGGTTGTCCCAGGACGGCATCGGGAATGCGATCAATGGGAATATTTCCGGTCGTCAGGTTGTATTCGAGGATGCGGTTGTTGCTGGAATCCGCAACGAAGAGCCTGTGATTGGTCGCATCCACCGCAACCCCCTGCGGTCCGCTCATTCCCATGATGTACGGAACGTTTTGAGCGGTCCCCTTCGTATAGATCGGCCCGGGTGCGGCAAGGTTATCATCGTACTGTGCGAGCCCGTCTGTAGCATTCATGCCATCCGTGATACCCGATGTACTGAAGATGGAGACACGATTGGCAGCCGCTTGCTCGACGTACAATCGATTTGCAGTGCCATCGATGGCGACGGCCGTGGGGTTATTCAAGCCGGCACGACTAGTATTCGGGTTCGTACCGGTGAAGCTCGACTGGCCAATGACGTTGATTGCAGGCAAGTTATCCGAAATCGATGTCGTGTTGTACACGGTCACGCGGTTTCCACTGGTCTGCGACACATACAGACGAAAGTTCGCGCTGTCGTAGGCAATACCGGCGGGACCGTTCATACCTGTCTGCGTTGTGGCGGCTGCATAAGTCGTGAAGCTCGATTGTCCGAGAACGTTGGAGGCATTCATATTGTCGCTGATCGTTCCGTTGTAGATCGTCACGCGATTGCCGGTGCCTTGCGAGACGTAGAGCCTCTGATTCGCGCTGTCGTAGGCGACACCGCGCGGGTTGTTCATGCCAGTCTGCGTAGAGGCGGCAGAATAGTTCGTGTAGTTCGATTGTCCGAGGACGTTGACGGCGTTCTGATTGTTTGCGATGCCGAGCGTGAGATCATAAGTGAGAACGCGGTTGGCACCGGTATCCATCACATAGAGGCGGCTATGCGTGGGATCTGCGAGTACGCCCGTGGGGCTCGTGACCCCATCACGCATGACCGATGCAGCATTGGAGGCGAAGTTCTGTTCACCGTATACGTTGCTCGCACTCTTATTGTCCGAAATCGATGAAACATCGTAGACGGTCACGCGGTTGCCGGCGGATTGTGAAACGTAGAGACGATTGTTTATCGTGTCCAAAGTGATTCCTCTCGGATCATTCAATCCAGTCTGCGAGTTGGCGCCTGTGGTGCCGGTGAAGGTTGACTGCCCGAAAACATTTGAGGCGTTCAATCCGTTTGAGATCGAACCGAGGTTGTAGATTGTCACGCGGTGGCCGCCGGATTGCGCAACGTAGAGACGGTTATTGGCATTATCGAACGCCAGCCCCCTGGGCACGTTCATGCCCGCCTGCGAGGTCGCAGCCGTACCCGTCGTGAAGTTCCCTTGGCCGAGGACATAGACGGCGCTTGCACCATTGCTCATCGGGCTTGCGGAGAAAACCTCCACGCGATTATTGGAGCCATCTGAGACGTAGATTCTCAAGCGCGTGCTGTCGTAGGCGACATCCGTAGGCACGTTCAAACCTGCCTGGGACAGTGCAGCCGTGCCCGTTGAGAAGGTCGACTGACCGAGGACATAGCTGGCATTCATCCCCGTACTCATGCTATTTGTAGCAAAGTCCATCACACGATTATTCCCGCCATCCGCGACGAAGAGTGAGTAGGTTGATTGATCGAAACCAAGACCGTTGGGTGCGCTCAATCCGGTCTGCGTGGTGGCTGCGGTATTGGAGTAGAAGTTCGCCTGACCGAGTACATAATCGGGGATGCGATCGAGGAGGGCATTGCTTGAGTTAAGGTTGTAGACGAGGACGCGATTGTTGCCGGTGTCGGAGACGAAGAGTCGATGGTTCGTCGTATCCATCGCCAATCCCATGTTGGGAGCGCTGAGTCCCAACTTGCTCGGGCCGTTTTGTGCCGTCCCCTTCGTGAAGATCGGCCCCGGAGCGGACAAACTATCGTCGTATTGACCGAGCACATCGTAAGCAGACTTCCCATTGGAAATGCTCGAAACATCGTAGAGCGAGAAGCGATTTGCATTTGTCTCAGCAACGTACAAACGGCTGTTGGCTGAATCAAAAAGGATGCCATTGGGATTGTTCATGCCGGCCTGCGTCGTAGCTGGCGAGGAATTGGTGAAGTTGCTCTGGCCGAGGACATTTGAGGCATTCATGCCGTCGCTGATCGCTCCGTTGTAAATCGTCACGCGGTTGCCGTAAATCTGAGCAACGTATAAGCGATTGTTTGCACTATCGTAAGCGACGCTGTTGGGACCGTTCATCCCTGCCTGCGTGGTAGCAGCTGAGGTGCCGGTGAAGGTCGACTGGCCGAGAACGTTGATGGCGTTCTGGCCGTCCTGAATCGATGAGACGTTGTAGACCGTCACACGGTTACCAGTTGTCTGCGAGACGAAGAGGCGTTGGTTCGCGCTGTCGTACGCAAGACCGGCAGGCGCGTTCATACCTGCCTGTGTGGTAGCAGCAGAACTCGCGGTGAAGTTCGTCTGGCCAAGAACATTGACGGCATTTTGGCCGTCGGTGATTGTTGCCACGTTGTAAACCGTCACACGATTGCCGGTTGATTGGGAAACGAAGAGACGTTTGTTCGCGCTGTCATAAGCAAGGCCGCCAGGTGCATTCACACCTGCCTGCGTAGAAGCTCCAGAAAAATTTGCGAAGTTGATCTGCCCAAGCACATGCACGGCATTCATGCCATCCGTGATGGAGGAAACATCGTACACGGATACGCGAGAAATCGCTCCTCCCTGCGCCACGAACAGGCGATTCCCAACGCTGTCATAAGCAAGCCCGGTGGGCTGGGTCAAACCATTTTGTCCTCCCCCTGCAACGTTACTATAGAAGTTCAACTGCCCGAGCACATGGTCGGGTATGCGGTCGACGAGGTTGTTGCTTGCATCGAGGTTGTATTCCAGGACACGACTGTTGGCGGTGTCAGAAAGGAAGAGTCGATGATTCACCGTATCCTCAGCGAGTCCCATCGAGGGGCCACTGATACCCAGGATGTTCGGCCCGTTATGTACGGCAGACTTCGTCCAGATCGGTCCCGGCGCGGAGAGGTTATCGTCGTACTGCCCAAGCTCGTCGGAGGCGTTCATGCCGTCACGGATACCAAGCGCGAAGCTGTACACTTTCACACGGTTATTCATGTTTTCCGAGACAAAAAGCCGATTATTCGCAGTGTCGTAGGCAAGACCGTAGGGATAGTTCAATCCCGCCTGTGATGCGATTGGGGAGCCATTGGTAAAATTTATCTGGCCAAGGACATTGATGGCATTCTGTCCATTGGTGATGGACGACACATCATAGACCGTTATGCGATTGCTCCCCTGTGCCACGAACAGTCGATTGTTGCCGCTGTCATAGGCAAGTCCGTAGGGCTGGTTCAGACCCGCCTGTGTAGTGGCGGCGCTGTTTGACCAGAAGTTCGGTTGACCTAGGACATAATCGGGAACGCGATCGAGGAGGGCATTGCTTGAGTTAAGGTTGTAGACGAGGACACGGTTATTGGATGTATCGGTCACAAATAGTCGGTGACGGATGGTGTCCAGCGCTATGCCATCGGACGGGCTGCTCATACCCAATTGATTTGGAGCATTATTTCCACCTGACTTCGTATAGATCGGGCTCGGCCCGGTTGATAGGCCGTCATCCTCCCCGAGAACGTTGATGGCATTCTGCCCATCGACGATCGTGGCAACACCATAAATTAATATCCTACTGTTCGCATCTACGACGAACAACTGTTGCGAATTTGCATCATAAGCGATCTGTCTGGGGCCGTTAAATCCGAGTTGCGTTACAGCCGCACTCCCGAGCGTGTAGTTCACCTGTCCGAGCACGTTGATGGCATTCTGTCCGTTTGAGATGTTCGATGTGCTGAAAACCAGGATACGGTTGTTGGTGCCATCGGCAACAAAGAGCCTGTTCCCGCTCGCATCGTAGGCGAGTCCCGTCGGTGTATTCATTCCCGACTGTGTGAGAGCGGCGGCATTCGTGTAGAAGTTCGGCTGCCCCAGAACGTTATCGGGGATGCGATCGATCGGGGCATTTCCCGATGTGAGATTGTAGACGAGGACACGGTTGTTACTGGAGTCCGCTACGAAGAGTCGATGATTGGTCGCATCCAGAGCGATCCCCTGCGGCGCACTCATACCAATGATATTCGGGACATTTTGCGCCGTGCCCTTCGTGTAGATGGGGCCGGGAGTGGGATAGTTATCGTCGTACTGTCCGAGGGCGTCGTAAGCAGCCTTGCCATCGGAGATGCTCGAGACGTCGTAGAGCGTCACGCGGTTCGCGGTACTCTGGAGTACGTACAATCGACTGTTGGCACTGTCGATGAGGACACCGTTGGGCACGTTCATTCCCGCCTGCGTAGTGGCCGCTGTGCTATTGGCGAAGTTCGTCTGACCGAGGACGTTTGTGGCATTCATGTTGTCACTGATCGACGCTATGTTGTAGATCGTTACACAGTTACCGTTCTGCTGAGCCACGTAGAGCCGAGTATTTGCACTGTCGTAGGCGATGCCCCTCGGAGCGTTCATGCCCGTCTGCGAGGAGGCAGCTGTGGAATTGGAGAAGTTCGACTGGCCGAGGACATTGGAGGCATTTTCCCCAGTAGCAATGGATCCCGGCGCCACGTTGTACGTCGTTACGCGGTTACCAGTGGATTGAGCGACGAAGAGAAGCGTCCTCGCACTGTCGTAGGCAATTCCGTAGGGAACATTCATACCCGTCTGTGAGTTGGCGGCTGTGGAATTGGTGAAGCTCGTCTGTCCGAGGACGTACGCAGCAGGCTGGTCGTCACTGATCTGTGTCCCGATGTTATACACCGTCACGCGATTGCCACCGGATTGGGCGACAAAGAGACGATTATTCGCACTGTCATAAGCAATCCCTGTTGGCAAGTTCATCCCCTCTTGGGTCTGTGCAATGGCAGAGGTGGTAAAGACAGGTTGGCCGAGGATATTGATGGCGTTCTGTCCGTTCGAGAGTGATGAGATATCGAAGACTTTCACCCGTTCTCCGTTGTACTCGGCGACAAATAACTTTGGACCGGTGCCGATCGCCAATCCGTAGGGCGTGTTCATGCCCCATTGCGTATTGGAGCTCGAACTGGTGTAGAAATTCTGCTGTCCCAGAACATAATCGGGAACACGATCGATGAGAGTGTTGTTCGCGTCGAGATTATAGACGAGGACGCGGTGGTTCGACGCGTCAGACACGAACAAACGATGAGCCGACGTATCCATCGCAAGTCCCAAATAGGGAGCATTAAAACCGAGCTTATCCACGACGTTATTGGCAGCTCCCTTCGTGTAGATCGGCGAGGGCGAGCTTGTTTCACCACTCGTTTGTCCGAGGAGATCCGTAGCGTTTTGGTAAGTTGAGATGGCGTAAATGCGTGATGCTCCGACTGAGAACAGTGTGATACCTGTGCCTAGGCACAAGACGTACCATGCCCATGAAAACGCGACCTTTCGTATGGAACCCATCTTACCGAAAATTCCATTTGCGGCGAAGAGGATTACGGATTCTTCTTCGCGATCAACAAGAGGAGTTGATCACTCTCTTTGACGCGTCCGAATTTTTTTGCGAGTAACGCTTCCTGTTTGGATTTCTGCAGGGAACCTTCGTGGTAGTACGCCAGCGCGAGATTGAAGTGCGCATCGGCGAACGAGGCGTTCGACTGAATCGCGTGCTCGCAGGCATCGACAGCATCCGTCGATCTCCCCTGGCTCAGACGCAGTGCGCAGAGATTGTTCCACGCCTCGGCGAAACTCGGATTGAGGCGAAGAGCATCGAGGAACGACTGCTCCGCTTCCGTAAACTTCTGCTCCTGAGCCTGCGTCACACCCTGATCATTGAATGTCTGCGCATCCGAAGCAGGGTTAACGGCGAGGGAAGGGGGCGGCTTGGAGAGTGAATTTCCCGTTCCCGAGGACGGCATTGCTACCGTCGTATGTGTGAGGTGACGCAGCCACCAAGCTTTCCAGGAATATCCCGCCTTCTCGTACACATCTGCGATGAAACCGTAATTGATGTCGGGATACAAATCGCCCGCAAATTGCAGGAGCTTTTCGTACGCATCCGCTGCCTGCTTCCACTGTTCTCGACTGAGGTACGCACCTGCGAGAATTGCATACGGTTCGGGGGCAAAATGGCGAATATGCATGACATCTTGAGCCAACTGCATCGCGTCATCGATGCGCTTCTCTCTCAGCGCGATCTTCGCGAGCGAGAGAGTCGCCTTCACGCCTTCGGGGTTGTCGTGGCGCATGTGCTGCAGTTGCTCAATCAAGGAAGGGGTCTGGTCGGCGGGGACATTCTCGAACCCATCTTTGAATGTAATATCCGTCGGCGTCAGCAGCGTGTAGTGCCAGCGATTGATGATGGGTTGGTTCGCGGCCGTATTCTTCAGGTACACGGCCGTCCAATCATCGAGGTATACAAGCGACCATGCGGGATTTCGATCCAGAATGACGCTGTAGGGAATACGATTCTTCTGCTTGATGGCATCGTAATCGATGATGGCGTAATTGATGTCGTAGCGCGCAACGAGCGCGTTCCACTCATCGCCATTGATGCCGGAGGCGTAGGCATGCGTCATAAAATCCATCCCGTAATCCACGTTGCGTCCATCGATGAAAACTTTGCGATCGGGATACCCTCGATGGATCAAGTAGCCGCCGATGCCGTAGGTATTGAACATGTTGCCCGCGATGTGTTCGCTCTCGAGGAAATCGTATCCGCCCCGCGCCAAATCGAACTGTCCGAATCCAAATAAATTGTCCGGCCGCTCGAAATTCATGGAGCGCACGTACGCGACGTGCCCGAGAAATACAATCACCGCGACCATGACGAGCGCAGCGGTGATCTTCCTGCGCGCCATCCACTCCCCTGCTCGATCCCAGAGATCGCTCCCATCGAATTGATAGAAGAAGGTGGCAATCGCGGAGAGAACGAAGAAGATTTCATTACGAAACGCCTGCCGCGACAGGTACGCCGTCATCAGGAGGAGAAAAGTGTTGAAGATCCAGTGCTTCCTCTCGCGAAGGAGCGCGAACAGCGCGAGCAGCCAGAACGGCCACTGATCAACGAAGTACTGGTGCCACGTCCTCGGTTGAAACTCGGCAATGTAGAGAATGGTCTGATCGTGGAGGAGATTCCAGAGGTAGCGCAGCGTGCCGATCCCGTTGGGCGGGAGCACGAAGACGACAGCCATCAATCCCAGAGTCACTGCGAGGAGTATCGCGGTCTTCCTGTGCTCGCGTCGCTGTGCACGCGGAAGCGCGTCGGCAGCCGATTGCAGGAAGAGGAAGGAAACGATCGCACATCCCAGCAGCGCAGCGCCGCCGTGCAAATTCATCCAGAGCAATTCAAGAAAGACGAACGCAGCGCAAATCCGCAGCCGCCCCTTCATCGTATCGGCATCGAGGAAGCGCAGCGCGAGGAGGAGGAAAGACGCGAAGAGAACGAAGGTGAAGAGCTGCGGACGCTCCAACCAGCTCCCCTTGGTGATAACCACCGCCCAGACGGCGAGCAGGATATTGGGGAAGAATCTCCTCGGCGAGGCGAGAAGCAGAAGCGTCATCGTCGCGCAGGCGATGCATCCCCGAAAGAGAATGACGCCGACGGGGCCGAAGTTTCCGTAGATGAGCGAGAGAATGATCTGCGCCAGCCATTCGTAGTTCGCAAAGTACGGCTGCCCGACGCGCGTGTAGGCGAAAGGATCGATGTGGATGATGTGATGCGTCTGCAACATGATGCTTCCCGCCGTGATGTGCCACCAGAAATCCCGATCCATGATCTTGTACGTGCAGACCCAGAAAATCGCGGCGAAGCTCAGAAGAATTCCCAGCCACCGAAGCACCCGCATCCCCGCAGGAGAAAAGACTCTTCGACAGAACGATGAAATGCGCGGTCCCATGCGAAAGGCATTGTAGCGTCATTTCACCCTCTCATGCACCTCCCTCAGTTCGAGGTGTGCCAGTTGAGATTGATGAATCCCGCGTCGCTGCTCCCGGCACTCGTCGTGCCGATCTTCACGTATATGGTGACAACTCCGTTCTTCGCAAACGTCCCTCCCGCTTCCGGCCCGGTGATCGTCGCAGTCGTCCATGACACAGCAGCGAGTCCACCATTGCCAGTGAGTGTCACGGGGTTGCCGGACGTATCAAGCATGTCAAGGCGCATGGCATTATCACTACTCGATGAGGTGGCTGTCCTGTACCTGAATTCGATCGGCTTCACCGTGTCCCACGAGGAGAAATTCGCCGGTAGTCGTACGCGCACGGCGATCCAGTACGTATTGAAAGCGGAGGAAGTGGACGTCCAATGGTAGTAGTTCTCCTTATTCGTACTGTCATAGAGATTCGTCAGCTGGCCAACGAGAGCGGCGCCGCTCGAGAAGTACACGGCATTCGGATAGATCGGCTGCAGAGATGCGCTTCCGCTTCCGGTCGTGGAAATGGCGGTCCACGTCAGAGCGCCGCTGCCATTCTCCTTGAGGTATGTTCCATTGCTGCCATGAGAAGTCGGCATCGTATACGCGACGCCGTTCAAGGTGAGCGGACCTCCGACCGTCAGACTCGCGCCGGAGAGATTGCCCTTGATGACGGCATTCTTCAGAATCGTCAGGGATCCCGTCGCGGTGAGATCGCCGTGAATGTACACGGACTTACTGAAATCGAATCGACTATTCGATCGGTCATACATCATGGTTGCATTCAAATTCGTTCCGAAGCGAAGTTCAATATTCGTGGTTCCGTCACCCGGATCGATCGTCTGGAAGGATTCCGTGTTTACGAGGAGAGTCGGACTCCAGCTGGAGGCATCCGCCATCTGCATCGCTGCTCTTCCCGCTAGCGAGAACACGACAGCGACTCCCACGAGCGTCAGCGCGTTTTTCAGAGTGCGATGAGAAGAATTTGTGTGCATGTGGGCAGTTGATTTTTCCCGATATTATAACATGAAATATGTTTCCGCACACAGGTACAGACTATGCGAAATAGTATTAGTATTGCCTAATAATAGATTAATTTTCTACGCTAACATCACTGCAATTCGTTGTACCGAAGCGACAAATCCCCTATCCGGACATTCTGCAGATTCTTCGAGTGGAGCCTGATGCGAACCACCATGGCGTGCATGTTCTTCCAGTCGGGACTGCCCGAGAAGCTCCACTGCCCCGTCGTCCAGTTCGTATTGATCATGGATGTGGAGGGCGCCGTCAGCGTGAGATCATTACCCGCTTCGTCTTTCACAATGAGATCGATGGCGTTCTCTCCGGGATCATCGGAATCCGTTTGATAAGTAAGACGAAGCGCGGGGGCGCTCCAGGATGTGAAGCCCGATGGAATGGCGAACCGCAGCACGACATCGTAATCCTGCAGCGTCGCTTTCGAACTCACCCACTGGTAGTAGTTCTGTCCTGAAACGTCGTCCGTACCGAGCGACATCTGACCAACGTTATTCGTCCCGTCCGCCTGCAACACCGCATCGGGGTATCCGGCATGGAGAACTTGAGCTACGAAATGCTCACGGTTGTCACTCTGGAATGAACGTTGATCGCTGACGCTCGCCACACTTCCTCCGGATGCCGTGATCTCTGCCAGCGGTATGTAACTGCTATCTGTCGGATAAGCGTTTCCCACCCGCAGACCCTGCGTCGTGAAGTACGCCACGTTCGTGCCATTATCGGGAACGGAAATTGTGCTGCCACTGAATGCGTGGAGCGTGCCGTTGAGAGTGTAGTTTCCCTGCTGCACCGAAATGTCCAATCATGCTCCGGAGGAAACCTTTAGCTGGCTCGCCTCGTTGTTTATCGTCGAGAGATCCACTCCGTTCACGAGCCCCGTCACCGTGAGGTTGCCATCGATGTGGACGCTGTCATTAAACTTAAACGTCTGCGCGACGGTATCGTAGGCGAGTTTCTTCCCGAGCAAATCTCCGAAACGCAAACTGATCTCACTCGCGCTCGTGTTGTTCGCATCGAGCGTGAAGGTATCGCTATCGATGGCGGGAGCGATGAGTGACGTCGGCAATGTCCCGCCCGTTCCGAGCACCGGAATGTCTCCCGCATTCGTACCCACCGCATGCTGGTCGAGCAAGTTGGCATTCGAGGCGAAGGGGACGGCGCCTACCGGCGATCGATCGACAGTCGCAGTCAACGGATCCACATCGAGCGTCTCGTAATCAGTGAGCGGTGCTGTCGCTTCCTTCACGTCCACCTGTAGGAAGAGCGAAGAGATGACATCCGGAGGCATGTTCGCGTAATCGATCGGCGTTATGCTCCCCAATTTCAAAGCGAAGTACCCGCTCGCATTCGGCGTGACCGTCTGGACTTCTTTCCATCCCCCGTACGAAGGCGCGGCATCGTTAATCGTCCCATTCGTGTTGCTGTCTCCGCTCACGACCGTGCCGGTCTTCCAGAAGCTGAACCGAATAGTTTGCGGAGTCGTGACGGGGGCACCGTTCGCGTAGAGGTGTCCCGTGTAGATGTGCTGCATCGGCGCTGACAAAGCAAAGCAGTGCTGCGTCGCAATCAGCGCGAGGAGGGAGGCAAGCCAGAGGAGAGGAGAAATTCTCTTCATGAGCGTGAGGAAACTCTCTTCACGGAATAGGGCTTGTTACTTCTCAGTTGAGATCTCCTCTCATCCGACTTCGTTTTTACCTTGTTTGAATTCTCGAGATATGTGCGACGCTCGCGAGCCAAATTCCTGTTGCGAAGAATGATGGTGACAATCACCAAAAATTCAATGACGGCGAGGATATTGAGAGAGAAAAGTGCGATGCGCATTTCATCGAGCATCTTCATCAATCCCGGAATGTTCACGTCGAGAGCATTCTTCTCCACTGCCACGCCGTTCAGATACCAATGCGTTCCGTCCGTCGTCATGAGTAACGCACCACTTCCTTGGCATGAGCAGGGAGAAGAAGTGACTATGTTTCCCTGAGTCGCATTCTGCGACGAGGATTCATGCACACTCACGCGCGAAGGCTCGCTGGAATGAGCGGCGGCATGCGTTGAAGAAGAAGATGCAGCGTGGTGCAGAGACGAAGATGACTGCGATGTCGAAGATAAAGAAGACGATGTTCTCTCACGCCCCCCTCCGGGAACCGTCTCCTCTCCGTTGGTTACAGGCGATGAGGACGAAATGCTTCTCGATGAAGAGGAAGATTCAATCGGGGGGATATCGACGGCGGCCATAGAATCACCTGAGGGAACAAGCTCGTACTTGCCGCTCTTGAGAGATGGTGCCTCATACCATTGAATGCCGCCGGAGAGGGAATACTTCCCCGCAAATACTTCACCTACCGAAAGCGCATGTACTCCCAGCGAAACGACCACGATAATCAGGAGATTGACCGATGCTAATTTTTTTGTTTTCACGTTATAATTATAACATATTTTCTTGTATAAAACAAACCTCCCCAATTCGGCAGAATCGGCTTGCTAATGCGGTATTTTTGCAGTCAGCGTCGATTGTTGAAAAGACACTCCGTCGATAGCATAGAAACGTTATGAGACATCGTTTCGCGGCATGTGTCCTCGTCGTCTCACAGGCTTCTTTGATCGTCTCGCTCCCGATAGCGATGGCGGCAGCGCCCTCATCATTTCGCGACGTCCCATCGAGCTCTTCCCTCTTTGCCGCGGTGGAGTATCTGAAGGCGCAGAATATCTTCGGCGGATATCCCGACGGCACCTTCCGACCCGATGCCAAAGTGAATCGCGCTGAAGCGCTCAAGATTCTCATGAGCACGAAGAGCGGCATAGACGTCAGTCCATCTCCTGCTTCCTCCTTCTCTGATGTCGCGAGTGACGCATGGTACGAGCCGTTCGTGGAGCGCGCAAAAACTCTCGGCATCATCTCCGGTCCGCCGGCAAAAACCGTCTTCCGTCCCGCGGATCCCGTCGTGAGAGCGGAGTTTCTGAAGATGTTCTTCAAAGTAACGGGTATCGACACTTCCTCCGCTTTCTCCGATCTCACGGATCCCCTGGCAACGGATGCGCATCCCGCGGACTGGTTCTTCCCGCACATGCGTTACGCGCTCGCCTCATCGATGGTCATGATCGATGCGAACGGACACCTGAATCCGGGAGATGCGCTCACGAGGGGAGATGTCGCGAGTCTCCTGTACCGATACCTGATGTTCGATCAAGGTCGCCGCACGCAGGCGCTTCTCTCGGAAGCCGAGAGCGAAGTGGTCAATCTTCTCCAGATGATCGACCAGAAGCAATTGGAACAGGCAGAGTACGCCTCCGCGCGTTCGCTTGTCTCCGCGCGCGGAGCGCTGCAGAAGAATTCCTCGAGTGCAACCGTGAAGGGAGCCGTGAAAATTACGGAAGGCTTCCGCTTGATTACGCAAGCGTTTCGCGCGGGGACGGAAAATCGTCTCGACGACGTGATTGCGAATGCCAAAGATGCGTATGCCACCGCGGAGAAAGCGAAGGCGTTCAGCCCCTCTCTCGATTCGCTCGCTTCTCAAATGGAATCGATCGCCAAGAGCATGGCTGATAGCGCCCGTGCACTAAAAAAATAGTCACTGACGTATATTTTCTTCCTTTGAGGTAAGAGCGTAGCCTCTCTCCGTGTCAGCCCCCTCGCTCATCACCTTCACCGGACGCATCGTGGCGGGAACCGCTCGAGGCCGGACGATTGGATCGCCGACGCTCAACGTGAATCTGAGTGACGTTCCGATGTCGCTGCACGAAGGGATCTACGCGTGCTTCGTCACCATCGACGCAAGTGTATCGCCTTTGCCCGCCGTCATGCACTACGGTCCTCGACCCGTCTTCGCCGAACCCCTTTCCTGCGAGGTGCATCTCCTCGATCTGCAACTCCCCTCCCCTCCTGCTTCTCTGACCATCAATGTCATCGCGTTCATCCGCGATGTTTCGGATTTTCCATCGAAGGAAGCTCTCCGCGAACAAATTCAGTCCGATATCCGGTCTGCGCGTGCTATCCTGCATCTTCCGTGACTCCACTCACAGCGATCAAAAGGCTAATCCCCCAGCGAAGTCCGATTCGCCTCCTGTGGCACCGCCTCAGAGCGTATTGCGCAGCACTCGTTTTCGGTTTTCCTGCGCGTCGTCTCACGATCATCGGCATCACCGGCACGGACGGCAAGACGACTACGGTGAGCATGACGGCGCATATTCTCGCCGCAAGCAGTGTGAAGTGCGGAGCACTCTCGACAGCATTTTTGCGCATCGGAGATGAAGTGACGTGGAACGCCACGCAGAAGACTTCCCCCTCTCCGTTCCTGACGCAAAAGTTTCTGCGCCGCCTCGTACGCATCGGCTGCACGCACGCCGTACTCGAGTACTCATCGCACGGCCTCGTACAAGGGCGAAGCAATTGGACATGGCCAGCCGTCGCCGCCATCACCAACACCTCGCGCGAGCACCTCGATTACCACGGCACGATGGAGCAGTACCGCCGAGATAAAGCTTTGATCTTTGCCATGATGAAATCCAACGGGACGAAGGTTCTCAATGCCGGAGACGAAACCTTCGCACAGTATCGATCGCTTCCGGGTAAAACCCTCGCCTACGGTACTTCCGCACCCACAAGCCAAGGAGACTCCCTCTGGGTCACGGACATCGCCGAGGAACTCTCCGCCTCACGAGCGACGACACACCTGCGTACCGATACAATGGAACAGACGGCCTCCCTCACGCTCCGGATCCCCGGGAGTTTCAATATCGAAAACTCGCTCTGCGCCATCGGGTGCGCGCTCGCGTGCGGCATTTCATTCGATGCATCCGTCCGCGCTCTCGAGAGTTTTCGCGGCGTGCCGGGACGCATGGAGAAGATTGAAGGGCCGCAACCGTTTTCCGTCTTCGTGGACTTCACGGTCACACCGATCGCCTACGAGAAGACGCTCACCACATTGCATCGGACGCTCGGAGTCGGCAATCGTCTGCTCGTCCTGACCGGGAGTTGCGGCGAACGCATGCGCGAGAAGCGACCGGAGGTCGGGCGTATCGTGAGCGCCCTCGCCGACGTGACTGTCGTATCCAACGAGGATCCCTATAACGAAGATCCTCAGAAAATCATCGACGAAGTCTGGGCGGGCGTGGACACGTCGAAGACCGCCTACAAAATTTTTGATCGTCTCGAAGCGATCCGCTTTCTCTTCGCGAATGCGAAGCCGGGCGACGTGGTGGTGCTCTGCGGAAAAGGCAGCGACACCACGATGACGACGAGCGCGGGCACCATCCCCTGGAACGAGCGCGAGATCGCGAGAGAATTGCTACGACAATTCCCATGACGGAAGCGATCATTGCGGGCATCGACGAGGCGGGGAGAGGCGCGCTCGCGGGGCCGGTGGTGGCAGGAGCATGCGTCCTCCCGATGGCACTTTTCAGACGAAAATCCTCTGCGCCGCAGTGGTCACCATCCAAGAATATTTCGAACAACTGCATCATCGCCGACAGCAAGCAGCTCTCCCCCGAGCAACGCGAAATTGCCTATCTATGGATTACAACTTCATGTCCGTACGGCATCGGCATCGCGTCGCACGCCGTGATAGAAGAACGCGGAATTCTCGCTGCGACGGAAATCGCGATGCAGCGGGCACTCAGAAATCTCCAGCATCTCTGCGCACCCACCTTCCTGCTTGTCGACGGACGCGACCACTTCTGGTTCGATCTCCCCCACTCCTCCGTCATTCACGGAGACGCACTCGAGCCCTGTATCGCCGCCGCATCCATACTCGCCAAAGTGACCCGCGATCGTCTCATGCGCCTGCACGATCGCCTCTCCTCGCTCTACGGATTTGCCGAGCACAAAGGGTACGGCAGTGAGGAACATATTCGCGCCATTCGATCGCACGGTCCGAGTGGAATCCACCGGCTGTCCTTCCTCTCGCGCATACTCCCCTCCTCTCAGGAGGAAACCTTTCGCTTCGGTGCGAGAAACCATACGACGAGCGCGAAGAGAAAGAGCGGAATCGTGTAGAGCTGTCCGCGTGTGAGAGCGACGGTTCCAATCGTGAAGAGCGAGTACTGCTGTTCGCGGAAGTATTCGAGAAGAAATCTCCCGACGGCATAGAGCATGAGAAAAATCACCCCAATGCGTCCGTTACGAGTGTGGAAATACTTGAGAAGGAAGAAGCAGATGACCGCCGTCGCCAAATCCCAGAGACACTCGTACGCTTGTGTGGGATGGCGCAGTCCCGCCACGCCTGGGATGGAAATCCCCCACGGCAGAGAAGTCACGGTGCCGTAGAGTTCCTGATTAATGAGATTGCCGATACGCCCGAGTGCAAGTCCGATCGCCGCGGGGACGGTTACGATATCTCCGAGCGACAAGAAATTCACTCTCTCCTTCCGCACCCACAGGAAGAGAACGAGAATCACGGCGACGAATCCCCCATGCGACGCCATGCCCCCCTGCCATACGAAGAAGATTTCCCGGGGATGCGAGAAGTAGTAGGAAGGATTGTAGAGAAGAACGAAACCGAGCCTTCCCCCGACGAGGACACCCACGATGATCCACGAGACGAGCGAGAGCCACTGATCGTACGAGAGGTTCAGCTTGCGCATCTTCCCGAGTCTCGGGAGGAGCCAGATCGCCGTGAGGAACGCGAGAACATACATGATCCCGTACCAGTGAATGGCGAAACCGAAGACCGAAAGCGCGATCGTTCGCGACGGGAAGAGGGAGAACATGGGGAAAGGGTAGCGGTGAAGGAACATGAAAGGAATATCCCCAATGCGCACCCACACTTGTATACTCTCAACCTCATGATCCTCCTTGGCATCGAAACATCGTGCGATGAGACGTCCGCCGCCGTCGTGGAAAACGGCCGCACCGTACTCAGCAACGTCATCTCCAGCTCGAAGGCGCTCTTCGCCGCGCTCGCAGGTGTCATCCCCGAAGAAGCGGCGCGCAAACAAGTGGAGTGCATGATCCCCGTCATTGGGCAGGCGTTGAAGGAGGCGAAGGTCGAGCGATCGGACATCGAAGCGATCGCAGTGACACGCGGTCCCGGCCTGCTCGGCTCGCTCCTTGTCGGCACCGTGACGGGCCGCACACTTGCCGAGCTCTGGCATGTCCCGTGCGTCGGAGTGCACCACAGCATCGGCCACCTCACCTCCACCTGGCTCGTCCCTCCCGGCGGCTTCGCGGAGGAAATCCGCTTCCCGATCCTCACGCTTTCGGCATCCGGCGGACACACGGATTTATGGCTTCGAGAAGGGCACAACCGAAATCGCCTCCTCGGACGTTCGCGGGATGATGCGGCAGGAGAGGCGTTCGACAAGGGCGCACACCTGCTCTCACTCCCCTACCCCGGCGGCCCATCGATCTCGAAAGCCGCGGAGGGAGGAGATGTGCAGGCATATGCATTCCCTCATCCTCTCTCGGGAGAGAAATCACTCGACTTCAGCTTCTCGGGACTCAAGACATCACTGAAATATCTCCTCAGGGATCATCCGGAAGCACGAGACGATCTCTCCGGCGTCTGCGCGTCCTACCAGAACGCCATCACGCGCCACCTCCTCGATGGCATCGCCTCCGCGCTCGATCGCCATCACGTCTTGGAAGTCCACATCGTCGGAGGCGTCTCCGCGAATACGCATCTTCGAGAGAGAGCCGCCGAACTCTGCTCTCGTCACGGCGTCATTCTCCGCACGCCACTCACACTCGCATATTGCACGGACAACGCGGCGATGATCGCGGCAGCGGGATACTTCCTCATTCAGGAACATCCGGAGGAAGCGCAGAAACCTTTTGCAACAGAAGCATCTCTGGCGCTCTCGTAATCAAGGAAAGAGCTCAGCGAAGCAGAGAGGGCAGGATCGCTCCGAGAACGACGGCGATGATGCCGATGATGGCCGCAGTGCGGACAGTGGATTTCTTCATGGGGTGACGGTAATGGTAACGCTCTTGGAAGCAGTATAGCCGTTGGCGTTCTGCTCCGTCAGGGTGACGGTATACGTTCCCTCTTTGTCGAACACATGAATGTACTGCGCGTCGGCGCTCTGTTCGATGACCGTTTGGGGATCCGCAACGGAACGAACGTCCCAGAGAATACTTGAGAAGTCTCCCGTCGAGCACGAGGAATCGAATGCGACAGCCTTTCCCGCAACGACAGTCGTGCGGCTGGCAGTGAGGCACACGGAGTTCGACGGCGGGAGCACAACGATCGTGCGTTGTGTGGGATACTCTTTGCCCGTAAGTGTCACAATCGTCATCGTCACCTTGTACTCCCCTTCCTTGGCGAATGTGTGATCCGTTTTCGATCCTCCGAGATTCACCTTCTGTCCAAGCGGCTCATCACCGAACTCCCACTTGAAACCCGCGATGTCCTCCCCCACAGGGACATAAGCATCCGACGCGTCAAATTGCACATGCAGAGGAGCGGAACCGCTCTCCGGCTTCATGCTGAACGCAGACTCGGTGCCCGGAGCATTCACGGTGACTTTCAACGGAAGACGCATCGAACTGCCATCCGGCCCCTGTCCGACGAGCGTCACGTTGTACGTCCCCGCCTCGCGATACACCGCCTGGAATGTGGAATCGGTGATCGTCGCGTTGTCCTGATCCGGCGCTTCCCAGAGGAATTGAATCAGCGGCTGCGATGTAACGGGCTTGATCTGCACCGAGAGGGGCGTATCGCCTGTGATGGTATTGGACTTCACATCCGGCGTTCCCTCGAAATGGAGATCGCTGAGCGTGAGCTTACTCGTCGCGCGAACGATGACCGTGATGTCCGCGAGTGATCCGCTCTGGGATCGCGCCTGCACCTCCACCGCATAGATACCGGGCACCTCAAAGGAATGTCCTATGCGCTTGAGTTCCGATCCCTCCTCCTGCTTCCCGTCACCGAAGGACCAGACGACATCCTTCAACGGCTCCTGCGTCTGCAGTGTGAAGAGCACACCGAAGGGAGAGGGTCCGACGAGGTTTGCGGGATCCGTGCGGAGTGTGATGGGGAAGGGCAAGGGAGGAGGATTCACCACCTCGACGTCGCGCTTGTACGTTTTCTGTGTTTTGTTCGTCAGCAGCATGACTGCCGTCACATGGTACGTACCCGTTGCGTAGTACGTGTGTGTGACGTAAGGCGTCTTGGATTCCTCCGTTGTGCCGTTGCCCTCGAAATCCCACTGCACGCTCTGGAGGAGTTTGGGGTCCGCGAGGAGTCCTTCCACCGAGAAACGCGCGGGCTTCTCCACGATGGGCTTAATCGGTTTCACCGAGAACACTTCGCTGCCGATGATAATCCGAAGATTGACGAGTCTCGACGCACCTCCATTCAACACGATCCGCACCGCTACGTTGTACACGCCGGAACGATCGTAGACCACCGTAACCGTCGGAACGACCGTCGTGTCATTCGACTTTCCGTCGCCATCCGTGTCCCACACGTACTGCACGGGAACGAGTCCGAGATTCTTCAAGGTCGCGACCGCCTTCTCCACGCTGAGCGTGAGCGAGAGTGGAGCGACGAATGCACGAGAGTCCGAAGGAATGGTCTGAATGGAGAGCGGCGGCTCGCGCAGAATCATGAAGGGTACGATGACGCAGACGACGATGCCGGGAAGGAGCGTGAGGATAAGCTTGATGAGACTGCGCTGCCTGGTGGCAATCGGAACATCGGCTTTTGCAATACGCTGCACGAGCAGGAGTCCCACGATCACGAAGACCGCCGCTCCACAAAGGGAAGTGAGGATGCCAAGGCTCACGAGAGTATGCATCTCTCCGGTCGGGCTCGGGAGAATCGCAAGCAGCACGAAACACCATATCATCAGCGCAGAGTAGAGAATCGTCCCCATGATCACGACGAAACGCTTCGTGAAGCGCACCGCGGATTCTTCTTTCTTCGGCGGAGTCGCGACCGCCCCCGTCGTCACGCCGTCCACCGGACGCTCGCTTTGAGACGCGTTCCCGTCAGTCGTGGTTGAAGGAGGCATGGGGGATCAGGGAAGGAAGGGGTCGGAAGGAGATGCGGAGGAGAAATGATCACCTGCCATCATAGCGGAGAAAGAGGGAGGGAGGTGAGCAACAAACGATGACGGCAGGACTTGAACGTTTTGGGGTAACGCAATATCCGGGGCGCTGTTGCGATCGCTCAAGTCAACCTGCAGACGGGAAGTATATGCGCTGCGATCGGAGGAATCCGTCGGAGTGATCTTCCACAGAATTCGACGAATGAAAAAGGTATCGGTGTCAATCCAAACCTCTCCTTGCACCTGGCTGCGCTTCAGGAGTGCCTGCGCCTTGTCCGCGTCGAACACTTCGCCACTTCGCTCAGCCGAAGTACGCAGCGTCTCGAGAACATTTTCATCATCGAGCCGCACGGCGTAATGGTGCGTGCGAGCGCCACCCAGTTCGACGTTTCCAAGATCGCGAGTCACGCGCGAAGAGCGAGATTGCAATTGCATCAGCTGCGCATCAGATGTCATCACCGCATCGCCTGCCCTGCCCCCCTGCTGCGGCAAGCGCCACCACGATCCGATCAATTTTCTCACACTCTGGGACCCCGAAGCATCGAGAGGCGAGAAGGAGAGCTGCGCCGGCCGGATGTCGTACTCCGCGCCATTGATCGCCGTAACGTTCGCAACGAGATGGCTCTTGGATCCCTTGCCATCGAATCCGCTCCCATCCTCGCGCAGAAGAAACGTCCAGATGTCTCCCCCGCCGCGAAATACGCCGTTCTCAAAATTCAATTTCAACATTCGTCCGCTCCCCGCGACGGATACGCTGGCGGTGAAACGTGCGGAGGAAAGGTTGTGCATTTCGGCATTCGCACGTCGAAGAACCTCCTCGGGCTTGAGTACGGTTGTCTCCGCACAGGAAACGAGGAGAAGAAGTGAGGTGCAACCAAGTGCAAACCGGCGCATACGAGAACGGAAAGACCGGAAGTCATAGTGCCCGAAAGCGAAGCGCACTGCCAGTCGGTCATCACCATCCGCCGCTCGCGCCTCCTCCGCCGAATGATCCTCCGCCAAATCCTCCTCCGCCTCCTCCGCCGATTGATCCTCCGCCAAAACCTCCGCCTATCCATGGACCACCGCGCCGTCCTCTGCCGGAGGGCGGAAATTTGGAAACGATGTAGTCAAAAATCAATCCGATAACGACGAGAATCGGGATGACCAGCCACCATCCGAAGAGAAGTGCGAGGATGATGCCGAAGACGCCGCCGAGCACTCCGCCCAACCACCACGACTTCGTCCGTGCAAGGAAGGAAGAGATGAAGCTGACGGCGACGAAGAAGAGGATGACAAAAAACGGAAAGAAGGAAGAACCGGAATTCGGCTTGTAACGATCCGCGGTGTACTCGCCTCCGATGTGCTTCTCAAGCGCGATGACTCCCGCTTGAATACCCTCGAAGTACTTGCCGTCGCGGAACTGCGGCGCGATGTCCGTGTCGATGACGCCCTTCGCGACGATGTCCGGTACTGCGCCCTCGAGCCCGTACCCCGTCTGGATCGAGATGCGCCTGTCCTCAAGCGAGATCAACATGAGGATGCCGTTATTCTTCTGTTTGTCTCCCACTCCCCACGCGCGACCGACCTGCACGCCGATCTGATTGATGTCCGATCCGCTGAGCGTCTGCATGATGAGCACCGCGATCTCGTTGCTCGTCTTCTGCTGGTAATCGCGCAGCGACGTGTCCAACTGCGTCTTCTGATCGGCCGTGAGAACATTTGCCGTATCCGTGACGAATCCGTCATTGGGCGGCACGGCAAAATCCGCCAGTGCGACAGGCATGAGCAAACCGCAACCGAAGAGGAGTGCGCAGAGCCGAAGGGAGATGCGGGGAGAGATCATCATCAGTTGCCAAAGTTCACCGTCGGGACCTTCGCGGCACCCTGATCGGCCTTGAAGAAATTCTGAGGAGCAAAACCGAAGAGTCGCGCGAGGATATTCCCCGGGAAGCGAACAACACGAACGTTGTAGCTGCTCACAGCATCATTGAAGTCTCGGCGCGCCACCGAGATACGATTCTCCGTGCCTTCGAGCTCGGTCGTGAGATCGCGGAAGGACTGTGTGGATTGCAACTGAGGGTACGCCTCGACCGTCACGAGCAAGCGCGACAGTGATGAGTCGAAGTTCTGCGCCGCCGTGACTTTGTCGTTGATGGATCCCGCGCTCATCCACTTCGTGCGCGCCTCCGTGACCGCGAGGAGCGTGGACTTCTCGAAATTCGCCGACCCCTTCACCGTGCTGATCACGTTCGGGATGAGATCCATACGGCGCTGGTAATCCGTCTCGACCTGACCCCATGCACCATTCACACCCATCTGAGCAGTGACGAGGCCGTTGTAACCGGTCCAGACCCACGCAACGAGGATGACCAAGATTCCAAGCCAGATATACAGAGTGGTACGAGATTTCATGGATTGAAGAGGAAGAGTGGATTCATTCTAGCAATCTCCCGCCCCTTCGCAATCTCCCACTCCTCCATTTCATGTATTCCCCTCCCCATCCGAAGTGAGTAAGATGCGTGGGCTTCGGGGCGCCCGCCCGTACCGAACGTCGGTACGTTCGGGCGGGTAGCTTCCTCCTTCGCTCCTATCGGAGCTTCGGAGGACAGGCAGTTGGCTTCGTTCTCCAAGCTCATTCATAGTATGATCGTTCATGTCGGGGCGTAGCTCAGTTGGCTAGAGCGCACGGTTCGGGACCGTGAGGTCGAAGGTTCGAGTCCTTTCGCCCCGACCAGATTCATTCCCTCCACAAATTTCTGAAAAAAAGAATGCTGACTCGCAAGAGGCAAGATTTGTTTTTCTTCGCAGTCAATGTCACACATGTTCCCACTCATCAAGATTATTCATTATTTCTTGCCATACTTCTTTTTCCAGGCTCGCACCATTTGAGGGAAACCAACAAAAATTCTTTGATTACTTTTGAGGTTCGCTAGCGCCTGACCAACAAGGTACTTCACTTCATTTCCCGCGCTTCCCGCATGAGCATCACCAATATTGGCATTTGCCTGAAAACCTTTTCTCTCAAGGATCTCAACAGCTTTTCCGAAAGCAGGAAAATGAAATCCATTTGATGAGGTAAAATCCTGAAACTCAATGAGCCAATCGAGCAGCCCAACCGAATCCGTGTATTGCAAAGTACCCAGCTGCTTCATCAACGCTTCTTCCTGAGCCTTCCTTGATAATTCTGAGCGTGTTCTCGGAATCAATTCCCGCCTCATTCTATGAGCGAGCCCCGCACGTATGTGGTGCAGCATTTTAGGCGAATGCGCATTCGTCGCTTCCGCCGATCCGTGATGGCGCTCGATAACAACCCTTTGCTTTCTACCAGCTTCAAACATAGGAATGATATGGTGATTCAATAGCGTTATATATTATATTTTAATTATCGTCAATATAACAAAAGACGATCTTCCAAAGCCCAAATCCTCATCCCAAGCTCCTCCGGATCACCCCCGCTTCCACGATATCCCATGTAATTGCTGCGGAGTCGGAAATGGAGAGTCTCTGGAGAATCGTCGAGGTGATGTTGCGGTGGATGACGTGGTGGGGTTTGACCGGACCGAGCTTGATCCCGAGGATTTCCTCGATCCCCGCGATGTCTTCTCTGATCGCTTCGAAGGCCGGGTACTGCGCGGCGAGGAGCGAAAGATTCTCCGCATTGAAGAATTTTCCGGCATGGACGATATCCTCCCGCAGCGCCGGGTAGTGAGCATCGAGGAGAGGCATCAATTTCGCCTTCGCAGCGGAGCGAAGTCCGCGACCAGTCGCGATCAATTCCGGAGGAACGCCGAGCGAGTAGAGCGCGGCGGTGAAAACAATAGCGCGCGGGAGCTTCACGGCGCCCACTCCCATGCTGTACCCGAAAAGTCCGATGTGGAGGAGGCGCTCGCGGCGCGAGGGAACAAACGCGGCGAGCTGATTGATGACGGGAGCAATGGACTCGATGGATGATCCCCACGCCGCGACGAACATCTCCGCCAGGTCGCGCACTTTCGCGCGCTCGTCATCGGTCATCGGTGTCACCTTCCTCAGCGGCACCTCCCGGTGCATGAGTTCGAGCGCCGATCGCACAGCCCCGAGCGGGTAGTCGTATCGGAAGGCCGACTGGATGGAGTACGTGCTGGTGCCGGCATACTGACTGAGGAACGTTTCGGTGTAGGTGGGATTCACACTCCCGCGGAACGGCAGCGATCCCGTCCCGAGGATCGGGAAGACGTCGAATCCAAGCCGACCCCCGACCTCGTGCGCTTTCGCGAGAGCGGCGCGGACGGCAAGCACGGCGGGAACGAGGCCAGAGTTCATCGCTGGGTCCGAGCGCGCGAGGAAGATGCGCTGACCATGGGAGCGATCCGCCGATGCATCACGCAAGAGCTCCTTCCAGTACGGCTCAACGATGTTCTCGATGGAGAAGAGCGAATCGATATCCTCCACGAGCGGCGTCACGCGCACGAGCGAAAGAAGATCTCGTTCCTTGCTGACGGACGAGTGGAAGACCGTGCGATGGTATTCGGCGACTTCGAGGAAAGCCCGTCTCGCCGCGAGGGGCTGCTTGGCGGTGGTCGTGAGCGGGAGAAACATCTCCGTGACCGGCGGCGCGCCGAGACCGATTTCCTGTCCAAGATCAGCGAGCGACAAAATATTCATGAACGCCCTCGCAGAACGGTGCGTTCTGTTCTCCTCCCACGCGGGAATGCGGTACGTGAGATGGCGATCACTGCCGAGGGGGTGGGCGGCGAAGAAATCTTTCGCACGGGAGAAGAGTTTCTCGCCCACGGCCTCATCCACGTACTTCCCCTCCCAGTCCCACATGTACTCGTCGATCGGAAGCTCGCGGAAAAGCGTGAGGAGTTCGGTGATCTCGTCTTGGGTGGAGATGTACGGATCCTTTCCCCACCACGGGGCGCTCGCATTGTCGGGATGCTGCGTCGCCATGGTGACCGGTGGCCAAATCATGCATCCATAGTACGTGGGTTCCCCCCGCGATTCCACTCTCGGCAATTGTCCACAGTGCAGCGCCAAGGATATGATCGTTCCATCGCCCTTCCCCCTCTGCCCAAGGCACCTCAGGACTCGATCTTCCTCGTCGCCGAGGAAGCCAAGAAGTCCGGCGAGCGGGCGCTCAACGCATCGATCGGAATGATTCTCGACGAGCGGGGCAAGCCGTTCCTCCTTCCCTCCGTGCGCTCTGCGACCGAGCAGTGGGCCTGTGAAGCTTCGACGAACGGATTCCCATATCCCCCGCTCCTCGGCCTCCCCTCTTTCCGGAGTGTCGTAAGTCGTCTCATCTTCGGCGAGGAAAAACCCATCGCATCGATCGCCGCAACGGGCGGGACCGGCGCGCTCGCGCTCAATGTGAAATTGTTGAAGCTGATGGGAATACGGCGCGTCGTCCTCCCGGTTCCCTCGTGGCCCAATCACCTGCGCATCCTCCATGCCCACGACATGGAAGTGATCGATGTTCCCTTCCTCGAAGATGGCGAGCCGTCCGTCGCAGCACTCCTCAGCATTGCAGAGAAATCGGAACATCCCCTTGGATTCCTCCTTCAGGAAAACTGTCACAATCCCACGGGCAAGAAGTGGCAGGCATCCGAACTGAAGAAATTTGCAGACGTTCTCAGTCAGAAGAATCACATCGCTCTCGTCGACTGCGCATACCAGGGACTGGGCGAGGGCGTGGAAGAGGACGTCTCGATGATTTCGATGTTGCGCGATGCATCCGTCGGACTGCTCGTGTCTTGGTCCGCGTCGAAGAACCACACAATGTACGGACTGCGGACGGGGCTTGCCGCCGCATGCGTGCAGAGCAACGAGGAAAAAGAAGCGATCGAAGGGCACTACCGAATCCTGACGCGCGAAATGCATTCGGCCTCTCCAACTCCCGGGCAGCACATCGTCACCCTCGTTCAGGAGAGCTTCGCCGACGCATGGCGCCATGACCTCGCCGCTCTCCGGCGTGACCTGAAACGCAGGCGCGAACATCTCATCGAAGCATTCCCAGCATGGCAACGAAACCTGGAGGGGGTGGGGCTCTATGCGATGCTCCCGATCGAATCCAAAACCATTCAAACACTTCGCGAAAAGCACATCTTTTTGAACGACGACGGTAGGATCAACCTCGCGGGTATCCCGCTGTGCAGGCTCGAAGAATTCACTGCAGCTCTTACTTTATCGCTGTAGTCTGCTGGGTTTATCTTTGAATATTGACATTTATCTATTATAATTTACAATACAAATTGTTCTCAATCAGAAATTATGGGTATTAGATCTGCGAATTACCTAGACGATAGTGCTGCATCTTCACATGCAGTTACTCAGGATGATGTAGAAAAAAATGCGCTGAGGCAACAGAACGAAGCTGTGTACGAAATGACAATATCCAATGGAGTGACAGCATTACGAGAGGCTCAACCATCTGACATCAAGGAGATCATCCGTGCTTTGGCAATTCTCAAACATTTCTTGGCTAATGGAATCCAGAAAGATGCCAACGCGTCAGTCGTCGGTGATGAAATACTGTCTCTTCTCAGGACAAAAGGTTTCTCACCGGATTTTTCCATTACGTCGCACATGGAGATTGAAAACACGAATCAGCAATCCGTTAGCAGAGTCTTCATTGCAAGAGTGATGAAAAGAATCATGTCTCGAGGAGCAAGTGATGCACGTCTACCAGAAGATCTGGCCGCATATTCTCAAAATTGGCAAAGGAAGAGCACAAAGAAGAACATTCGTTCGAGAATCCTCTGCCTCTTCGGGATAAAGTAGATTGTCGGTTTTTCGCCATTTTGGCCAATCGTCATTTCTGATTTTGACAAATATTTGTTTTTTTGTTTTTGT
>CAIJNU010000112.1 GCA_903822115.1 uncultured Candidatus Peregrinibacteria bacterium | reverse complement strand
GACGGCGAACCCTGTAGTGGTATTCTCGATTTCAGGCTCTGCTAGCGCATTCGATTTCATGACATCAAAGATACGGCGAATGCCCTCCCCCATTTCACGAACCAGGCCCACCTCGCGCAAGACTCGGGCAACATGAGGATTTCTTGACTCATGAACACCCTTTAGACTCTTTATATCTTCCAATGCCACTGTCGAAAGAAGCATGCCTGGACTAACTATTTCCATTCTATCCTGATACAGATAAATTTCGATGCCTCGACCTTCGATCGCATAGTTTCTGTGAACAATCGCGTTCATCAGCGCTTCTCTACAGGCGATCTGCGGATAGAGAAAGTTCTGCTCAAAGCGACCGGATTCTCTAAGTTGAGTGTGCTGACTTAAGGCGACAGTCAACCTCTCCCACGCCTGATCGACGAGTCGGATAATATTGTCCGTTACCGCATCATCCCGAACAACATTGAAACCTTCGCCACTTCGTTGTTCTTTGCCACGTATGGTCATTATTCGCACTTGGCAATGGGAGTGCCAACGTCGAATATCCTTGCCGAACAACAGAACTGCAGCTTTCTTTATTTTGAGGCCGCTTGGGGTGAATTCTGCCAGATCCAAGTACTGGAGGCATTTCTCCACGCTAACCCCATAGACAATTTGCGACGCCACACTTTGGAGCAGATCAATATCCAGATCATGTAGAGATGCACCGTCTTGAATTGTTCTGTCCCAAGTTCGCGATTGATCCTCCAGTCGTTGCGCTACGATTCGCTCGGAACTGAATGGCACCGAATCTCGGTCAAGCCTCCTCAAACAGCGCCCATCCGAGGTCAGGTGCACAAACTGCGTGCCCTTCGGAACGCTAAAGTAGAGAATCAATTTTCCATCAATTTCGACCTGTGCCTTCAAGCACGCGGGAAGCGGGGTGTCAGCATGAACGTGCGTCCGGGTACTCTCCAAGAGTCGGGTAACATCGTCTTTTGCGAGGGGAACTCCAGTAATCGTCCCGTCATCTTCTACTCCAATTACCAATTCTCCTCCATCGGAATTTGCAAATGCAATGAGTGTTTGCGCAATATCGATGCATATATCACGTGTATCTCGCGGGATCTTGGCTTGGGGCGGTCCCTCCCACGCGCTCTTAAATTCGCGATAGAGACTTTCCCCAATCTTCAACGCCAACCGAATCCGCTCACTGAGATCCAAAACTGTGCTCATGGTTTCATATTCCTTCGTGTGGCATGAGGGCAACGCTTGAACTTCAAGCTGCTCCACATCTCGATCATGCCTGCGGACAGGCGATCAACTCGCAACACGTCCGTGGTGTCACTTTGCTTCCCTTTCGTCAGGCGACTTGAAGATCGCTTCCTCCGGGTTCTTCAAAGCCGAGAGGATGTTCTCAGCGACTTTTTCGATGATTTTCATCCCCCAGAATGGATCATTGACGTCATAATAGATAACGCGGATGTGATGCAAATCAAAAGGGACGTCAGCCTCATTGGAAGATATGAGAACAACGGGCTTGCGCAGCGCATGCGCCATTCCCAGTTCATAGAAGACATTTGGATTGCGGGTCGTCAATTCCGCAACTAATACCTTTGCACTATTGATTCCTCGCCACACCTGATCCATGATCTTCCCTGTTCCGAAGATCTCTGCATCTGCTCGCACCGGTTGTAAACCCGCCTTCTCGATTGCTGGCCTCAGGAGTTTGTCGTAATACTCGCTGTGCGGCGCTGCGAATGGCTGCATGACGAAGCACGTGTCGCTTGCCTTGACCGCGACCACCGATCCCAACTTCTTTATGCGATCTGACTTGTCTGAAATGGTCGAATTGTCTTCAGAAACATCTAGAACTCTGATCTTGTCCGCGTGTTTCGAGAGGAGTTTGGCTTTCTCTAGTGTCTCCAGGAAGATCTGCCTGAAATCATCAAAATCAGCGTCGGGGATCTTGAATGTGTCTGCGAGTGTGTTTCGGAAGAATGTGTCGTCCGGAATGTTCTCCCCGCGGTAATGCTTGTATACGTCTGAAATCTCGGGGGCATTCATCACCGCTTCCCTGAGACCTTTAAGTTCGTCCTCCGAGTCCTTTGGCCGCAAGATCCGCCGCGCAAGATCGGTGAGTTGAATCTTTCCGTGTTCAGGTCGCTCAAGAAATCCATATTTCGTAGCGGAACTGATCTCAACATGGAATGGCCCCGCTGCCTTCACGCCAAGAAACGTTGCGGCTTCCTGTGGAGTACACGCTTTTCCAGCATTTTGCTCGAGCACGGCTCTTGGAATGCGAAGTGCCTTTTCAACCGTGTGGCGTGGGTACTTCGCCATTTTGGTTTCTTTCGG
>CAIJNU010000111.1 GCA_903822115.1 uncultured Candidatus Peregrinibacteria bacterium | reverse complement strand
CTTTGAACGTTGCATTGGGATAAGCTTCCACAACGATCCCGATAAGTTCAATTACATCCTTGGACACAGATAAACAGAGGGTCAAGAGCCGAATGATCCTACCGACGGATTTAAGCATCAGCAAGCGTAAGCTCTGGGAATCCCCTGTGGATGATACAAATCATATTGAATATTTTTAATATTGTTGTGTGATATTATTATATCACACAATGATTTCCGCACCGTCTTGGAGCACGAGAACCGTGTGTTCGAAGTGCGCCGTGGGAGAGTTGTCCGCGGAAGAAATCGTCCATCCGTCGTCTTCCTGGCGTATCTGCTCCGTTCCAATCGACGTAATGGGCTCGATGGCGATCAAGGTATTGGGTGGAAGGATCGGCCCCGTCCCCTCTTCGCCCTGATTCGGAACGTCTGGGAATTGATGCAGCGTCGTGCCGAGTCCGTGACCGGTGAGACCGTGCATGCAGTGAAACCCCGCGGCTTCGACCGTCTTCTGTATGCACGCGGAGATGTCCCCCACCCGTATGCCGGCACGCACGAGTTTGCAGGCAGCATTAAGTGACTGCTCCGTCGCCTCCGCGAGCTTGCGAACCTGCGGATCGACGTTTCCCACGAGCACGCTCACGCAGGCATCGGTATAGAGATCGTCGAAGATCACGCCGCAATCGAGCGATACGATGTCGCCATCGGCGATCTTCCTCTCCCCCGGAATACCATGAACGCATTCTGCATTCACCGATACGCAGAGAGATGCTGGGTAGTCGTGATATCCGAGAAAGGCGGGGACGCCGCCACGCGCACGGATGAATTCCTCGGCAATGCGATCGAGTTCCCCCGTCGTCACTCCCGCCACCGTCTGCCGCGCCACTTCCTTCAGACAGTCCCGCAGGATCGCCCCACCCTTTCGGAGACTTTGAATCTGCGCCGCGGAGAATATTTGGAAGCGGGACATGAAGGGATTGTAGTAGAGAATGGCCACCGGTGTCATGGTGAGCATGTCATTCCGAGCAGACTCAGAAAACGAACCACAGGCACCGATGTCGCCCTTCGACTTCGCTCAGGGTGACATCGTTACTTCATCCTTTGAACTTCAATCCTCATCTCCTCATACACCGCATCAATCTCTCCCCTTCCATCGATCGCCACCACTTTCCCCTCTTTGCCATACGCCTCGATGACAGGGAGCGTCTTCTCTATAAACGTATTCATGCGGCGACGAATCACTTCCTCGTTCGCATCATCGGCCCTCCCCTCGGTCTTCGCGCGACCGAGAATCCTCTGCACGCCTTCCTCCGGATCGAGAAGGAGCTGAATGCAACGAAAGTTTCTGCCGACTTCCCGCATGATCGTATCGAAATCCTTCTTCTGATCGCTATCTCGGGGAATGCCATCAAAGAGAATTTTCTGATCCTGCGGACGACTGCCTATCGCCTCCTTCACGACCTCCATGATGATTTCATGCGGCACGAGCTTACCAGCATCGATGTACGACTTCACGGTCTCACCGAGCTGAGATCCACTGGCCGCGATCTTCCGCAGTTCTCCGCCCGCTTCGAAGATATCGAAACCAAATTCCTGCGCGAGCCTCTTGGCTTGCGTGCCTTTGCCGGAGCCTTGAATCCCAAAAAGTAATAAATCCATCCCGCCAAGAATTGCGAATCTTGGGTAAAGAAGCAAGAGACTCTTGTCCTACTTTCTCAGGGCGACCTGCCCGAACGACCGACGTCGTTCGGTCGGGCGGGGAAAGAAGGATCCTTCGTCTAGCTCAGGATAAACTTCGAAAGCGTCTGCCTGCCGGCAGGCAGGCTCCGCGCGCCAAAGGTAGGCTACTCGGAGTGTGGTGTTGCTG
>CAIJNU010000110.1 GCA_903822115.1 uncultured Candidatus Peregrinibacteria bacterium | reverse complement strand
GATCCAGGATCGCTGCGACGAAGAAACCGAGGAGAAGCAGGACGAGCACATTCCGCAAAAAATAGAGGAGTACGACGCCGACAGCGATGGCGACGACGACAATCGTTGCCGAGAACATGCCGGGCAGGGAGAGATGAATGCGGACTTCGGGCAACGAGCCCACGGCCGCCGGTCGGGCATGCGCCCCTTCCTTCGAACGGCCGAATCGGATGGCGCGCGCTTTGGCGAGGAGCTGTTGTGCCTTCTCTCCGAGGATGCGCAGTTTGGTGAAGGGTGCTGATGGAGGCTTGCGTGCGGGCATAGGAGGCTCAGCCGGAAACGGTGGAGATGAAGAAGTTGATGATGGCGAAGGAGAGGAGCGAGACGACGAGTCCGATGATCGACCAGATGAGTCGATTCTTTCCCGCCTCCGATGATCCTCCCGGGAGCACGCCGCTCATGGCGATTTGATACCCGGCGATGATCATCTGGATCAAGCTGAGCGTCCCGATTCCCATGAACATGAACTGCACGAGGTATGCGATGTACGCCGGAATGCAGTCAAATTTCATTTCCCCCGTGATGAAATTGCAACTCCCAATGGTCCCGCTCTCGGGAATGAACGACGGCGTCGGCGCCGTTTGAGCGTGGGCAACGGGGTTGAGCACGAGGATGAGGAGCGTGATGAGGAGGACTTTTCGCACGGAGTCTATTTTGCGCTAAAAGCTTTCTCTCGTGGACACTTTGAATGTGATTTCGCTGGCGCTAGAGCGGAACTGTGATCTCATAGTGGGGGAGCCCGGGGCTTCTCTTGATCGTTCATTGATGCTCTACTAGGCACTCATGACATCGTTTTCCTGGTCTGCGGCTCCCCGTCCGATCGTCTGTCTCGCACCGATGGCGGGCGTCACGGATGCGTCGTTTCGCCAGATCATCAAGCGCGTTGCCCCGCAGGTCGTCGTGTACTCGGAATTTTTGAGCACTGATGCGCTCAAGTTCGGAGCGAAGAAGACGCTCGCCATGATGCACTTTGATCCCGCGCTCGAGCGTCCGTTCATCGTGCAGATCTTCGGGAAGAAGCCGGAGCACTTCGTCGAAGCGGCGAAGGTCGTGGAGCAGATGGGGGCGGACGGGATCGATATCAACATGGGATGTCCCGCGGCGCGTGTGGTGTCCTCGTCTCACGGCTCCGCGCTCATGAAGAATCCCGAACTCGCGGCGCAGCTCGTCGCGTCGACGGTGAAGGCGGTGTCCATACCCGTTTCCGTGAAGACGCGTCTCGGATGGGATTCCGCTGAAAATCTCATTCCTTTTTGTGAAAAACTGATTGAGTCCGGCGCATCCGCTCTCGCCGTGCACGGCAGAACGTTCATGCAGAAATTTCACGGGACTGCGGACTTCGAACCCATCTACGAACTCAAGCGCCACGTGCGTGTGCCTGTTATCGGCAACGGAGATATCCGAAGCGCCGCCGACGCGGTGGCGAAGTTGGGGAATCTGGATGGCATCATGGTCGGGCGCGCGACCTTCGGCAATCCGTGGGTGATGACGGAGATATGCGATGCATTACAGCGAGTGGACAGTGAGAAGATGCAGACGGAACATGTAAAAACCTTTGCCGATAAAATCCCTTTCATCATTGAGCACTGTCGTTTCGCCGTGGCGCACAAAGGCGAGAGAAGGGGAATGCTCGAGATGCGACGGCACCTGGCGAGTTACGTCAAAGGGATCCCGGGCGCGGCGGAACTGCGCGCAAAATTGGTTCGCGTGGAGAGCGTGGAAGAAGTCGAAAATATTCTTCGAAGTATTCCCGCCCTGTAATTCAGAGGGCGAGGCGGATACCAGGACCCATCGAGGGGCAGATGGAGATGGAGCGGATATAGTCCGTCTTGATACCGGACGGCTGCGCTTCCTTGACTGCCTGGATGACAACGGCGAGGTTCTCCTCAAGATTCTTGGGTCCGAAGGACACTTTGCCGAAGATGGCGTGGATGATTCCTTGCTTGTCCATGCGGCACTCGATTCGGCCCTTCTTGAGCTCCGTGATCGTCTTTCCGATGTTATCCGTGACGGTGCCGGCCTTGGGGGAGGGCATGAGTCCCTTCTGTCCGAGGATCTTGGCGACTTTTCCGAGGTCCTTCATGAGGCGGGGCATGGCGACGGCAATGTCGAAGTTAATTTTTCCTTCCGCGACATCCTTGATGAGGTCTTCGTTGCCGATAATGTCCGCACCGGCCTCCTTGGCCTCGGCGGCCTTGTCATCCGTGACGAACGCGGCGACGCGAACGGCCTTGCCGGTACCGTGCGGGAGCGAGACGGTCGTACGCACGAGCTGATCGGCCTGCGTGGTGTCCGCATTGATCCGGATGTGCACCTCTGCGGTCGCATCGAATTTGGTGATAGAGAGTTTCGTCAGAAGCTCCACCGCTTCGGAGATCGGATAATTGGGTTTCGTGACGAGCGTTTTTTTCTCGGCGTATTTCTTTCCGCGATGTCGGACAAGCGGTGGGCGCTTGGATGCCATGAGTGAGGGGGGAACGTGGTGCAGGCCCCCACAAATGCGGGGTCCCACGTAGGACGGCATTGTACGATCCATTTGTCTAAACGCAAGTCCTCATCGCTTCTTTTTCGCGTGGGTCGCGGCCTTCACCGTTGTCGAACCGTGAGCGCTGGTTTTGCGCATGTGGACGGCTTGAAATGGCTTGGGCGACTTGCGTTTGGGCAAGTGCGTGCACCAGGAGAGGAAGAATCCGTAGCCGAAGAAGACGACGGGGCTGCTCCACCAGAAATCCGGATACGGCCAGGATGAGAAGAGGACGGTCGAGAGGACGGAGGCGACCGCGGCAATCATCGAGAAGAACGCGATGAATTTGAAGGCGTAGCGGAAGACGAGCGACGGCACGAGACGCGAAGTGTCATCGACTTTCTCCACGTGACTCTCGTTCCAGAGGTAGATGAGTCCTCCGAAGATGAAGATGACGAGGAGCGCGAGGTAGCCGTTGTGCGGCAAGGCGCGGTTGGTGATGACGCCGTAGAGTGCGGGCAGTCCGCTGAGCGTCATCAGAATGGCGCCGATGCCTTGCAACATGTAGCGGTAGAGTGCTTTCGTCGTCTCCGTGGGTTTCGCTCCGGCGATCATGAGAGAAGGCAGGAGGAGGAGAGCGAGGAGACCGGTGGCGCCGATTGCGATAGCGAGACCGTCGACCAAGCCCATGAGACCGCCGATGGAGGGGATGGAGAGCGACATAGGATGTGTGAGGTGGATAGTAGGTTACGCCCGCTCAATGCATCGATGCACGAGAAATGCGTTGCGGGAGTGGGAAGAAATGATATTCCAGCACTCACTCAATTGTGATTCCCATGCTCCGCGCAGTCCCAGCGATGATGCGTTCGGCCGCTTCGATGTCGGTGGCGTTGAGATCCGACATCTTCGTCTCCGCGATCTTGCGCAGATCCGCCTTCGTGATCTTGCCGACCTTCTTCTTGTTGGGCTCGCCGCTTCCGCTTTCGATCTTCGCCGCCTCCTTGAGGAGCGCGGAGGCAGGAGGCTGCTTGAGGATGAAGGAGAAGCTGCGATCCTCATAGACGGTGATCTGAACCGGAATGAGTTTCCCCATTTGGTTCTTCGTCTTCTCGTTGAACTTCGAGCAGAATCCCGCGATGTCCACGCCGGCTTGCCCGAGTGCGGGTCCCAGCGGAGGGGCGGGGTTCGCCTGACCGCCTCGCGCCTGAACTTTGATGATCTTCTTTATAGCCTTTGCCATAGCCGGGGTACTGTAGGGATTTTGATGATTTCAGTCAATCTTCATTATTTGTTGCTGTGGTATTTCTTTTTTGGGGTTGGGAATGGGTTCTGGCTTTCTTCCTCAAGGCGTTATGAACTTTTCTAAACAAAGCTGATCCTCTTCTTCTTCTTCATGGTCTTTTCGTGGGGGACCAGGGAACCTTGTTCGGTTCCCTAGGTCCCCCACACCCCCTTTACCCTCCTAACGGTAACAATTTGTGGAACTATCAGAGGAAGAGAAAGGTTATCCAATGGGAACCATGGAATTTATTGTTTGTTGCGCTTCGGCGCGAAACAAAAAACAAACACACATCAGCCGGAGCCGCGCGCCACGGTCGGCGTTG
>CAIJNU010000109.1 GCA_903822115.1 uncultured Candidatus Peregrinibacteria bacterium | reverse complement strand
ATCTCCAGCAATGGCTCATCTGGTACAACTACCACAAGATCCATTTGGGCATGGGTATGGGCAAAAAGACCCCTGCTCAAGTGGTCTACGAAGCCATTCTTTCGCAATTCTCTTGTGTAAGGTTAATGCTGCAACCTAACAGGATGTGCGATAGAACAGGAAAGCCAATCATTTCCGTTTTCTCGGAAGATTGCCCGTACCCAGTGTGGCATAAAGACGAATGGATCAAGCATGCAAATCCACCGGGAGCGGACGTAGATATTTCGAAACCGATCTTCCCGCAAATGTGGGAAGTGTTCCGCAGATCACCGATCCCTCACAACATTGGCACGGGGAACGAAAACTGTGAGTACACCGATGACTGGTGGAATTCGAAGAACTGCTACCTATCACATCGAGGATACGAGTGCGAAGATGTGCGGTACTGCTTTCGCACAATGCGCACGAGAGACAGTCAATTCTGCGTGTTCTGCTTTGATTCGGAGCAGTGTGTAGATGCAATCAATTGCAACAAGTGCAACCGCGCGATCCACTGCCTCAACTGCACGCAGTGCAGCGACTCGGCATTCCTTTACGACTGCCGAAACTGCACGCAATGCTTCCTCTCCTCCAATCTCCGCAACAAATCATACTGCTTTCGAAATGAACAACTCTCCAGGGAAGAATATCAGGTGCGAATGCGAGCATGGGATTTTCGATCCCGGAAAACATACGATCGGGCGAAGGGGGAATTTGATCGGATGCTTCAGAACAGCGCATGGCATCGCGCACTCTCCATCGACCAGTGCGAACAATCAACGGGCAATTATCTACTGGAGTGCAAGGACTGCGAGAATTGCTTCTTTCTCTCGAAGGGGGCAGAAGACTGCATCAACATCCTCAGTGGCAGCAATCGCAACCGCGACTGCCTCGATAGCTCAAGCCTCTTCGCAGAGACCGAACTGACGTACTACGCTTCGCTCCCGCAGGATCACTGTTACGACATCAAATGGTGCCACAACACCATTCAGTGCCGCTTCATGGCATATTCACAACACTGCTTCCAGTGCGAGCACTGCTTCGGATGCTGCGGACTCGTCGGGAAGAAGTACTGCATCTTCAACAAACCGTACGCTCCAGATGAGTATGAAGTACTGAAGAGAAAAATCGTGGAGCACATGAAAACAACGCAAGAATATGGACATTTCTTCCCTGGAACGTTTGCGGCAAATCCCTATGAGGAAAGTCTTGCGGGATTCTATTGGCCCCTCATGCCGGAAGAGGCCAAAATTCTTGGTTTCCGCTCGCGGGGCTTGAGAGATGAACGCTCAAGAGATGCAACGGATGCAAGAATGATTCCCGATCGAAGCGATGATGTGAAGGAAGAAATCTCGCTGCAAATCTTCTGGGATGAAGTCGCAGGGCGTCCGTTTCAAGTCTCAGCGGCTGACATAGAATTCGCACGAAATCTGTATGTTCCTCTTCCCTCTTCGCACTACATGCGTCGCATCCAGGAGAACTTCCGACGCATTCCCTTCGATGGCACTCTGAGAAACACTTCCTGTGAAAATTGCGCGAAAGAGATAATGACAAGCTGGCCGAAATACTTCGATGGACGCATCCTCTGCGACGAGTGCTACTTGATAAAATTGTATTGAGCTAGCTCTATACCACAACGATCATTTTTGAAATTATTTTCTGAGCGATTTATATGTTAAGATCGCGAGGTGGAGAAGTTTTTCAAATTTTGGTTCATTGCCTCTCTCTGGGTACTCGCCGCTTTTGCAGGTTGGTATCTGGAGAGATTTTCTTACCATCGTATCGCGATTGTGGCGTGCCTCGTCGTCTTTGTTTTGGCGTTGCTGCTCCACAGATTCCACAAGAGATTTCGTCAGACGTGGAAGGGGGCGAGGAGCAACTATGCGAAATTCGGACTTCTTTTCCTCCCCCTCATCCTCGGCACACTGATGACCGAAGGAAATGTGTTCCGAGTCAATGATTGGATGAATGATTCGATCATCTATGTGAAAAGCGAAATCAGCCCTGTTCAATATTTCACAAATGCAGACAGCAAAGTGGTGCTGAGTGAAGATACAACAAAAAAAATTTTGGCGGATTTCTCCAGTTTGCACATTGAAAATAGCAGTACGGCCCCCAAAATCCTCGTATCTTTCCTCTACAGTGGACTGATACTTCTGGAGGGGAAGAGCATCATCCCACTCTACAAAGGGCATATGTATCTCTCATCGATACAGCCCGACAATTCGATCATCTATCTCAACACCGATCAGTTCAGTTCGCATCAGACGCTCACGAAAGCAATTGTACGTAACAATGCTCTATACAAGATATGGGAGAGGAAAGTCCCCGGTCTGAATTTGCACCACTGGGGAGATGAATTTAACGATCTCATTTATCTTCCCGGCAAAGATTATGTGCGCCTTCCCAATGAGGCATCACGCACCATCGGACACACGTACGGCAAGTGCGTCAGCGACAACGCGCAGTACGACACCATTCGGATCTTCGATTTCAAAACGGGAAAGTATGAGAGGAGCATCGATCTCCTGCCGATCATTGCCTCTCTCAAAGAGAACGGAGAAGCTATTCGCAGCAGCATTTCACACTGTCATGACCCCCTGCATTTCAATAGCGTAAAAATTGTGAAGGATGCGAAGTCTGCAAGTTTCTTCCCCAATGGAAAGATCGGGGACATTCTCATTTCCCTGAGGGATATCAGTACCGTCATGCTTCTCGACAAAGAGACGCTGCAGGTGAAATGGCAATTATCAAATCAGTTCAAAGGGCAGCATGATCCGACAATCACCGAGAGAGGTACGATGCTCGTATTCGACAATAAAGGTTCTGATGCGGCGAATGGGACGTCGAGGGTTGATGAATTCGATATCGCCTCGGGCAAACTTCTCGGCATGTACGAAGCCACAGGAAATGATTACTTCCAAAGTGGAATCTTCGGCCACGTGCACCCCCTTGGCAGCGGCCACTTCCTCGTAGACCAGGAATATCCTTCCTCCGGTCATGATGTAACCCTGTCCGAATTGATCTGCCCCACACCATCAGTCTCCAGTTCTTGCAAGAGAACAATGATCTTCAGTGGGCCGTCTCCGAAGTTTCGGTACTATAATGCCGTGCCTCTGTATGATGCGAAGTGACCATTTCCCTCATTCTATGAAAACAATGCAACGACTTTCGATCGCTTCGGCTTCTCTCGTCTGTGCCACTGTCCTCGGCTTCTTCACCTTCCCCTCTCATGCTTCCGCGTATGCGGGAATGGGGCCGCTGATCCCGATGATAGGCAATGGCATTGTCCTGATCTTCATGTTTGTCGTGACCTTCGTCGGAGCTGTCACCTATCCGTTGCGGATGGCATTCAAGAAATTTTTTAAGCGCAAGAAAGATACGGGGAGCGCTTCGAAGTAGAGTCTCCCGTGAGCCTGCATCGTATTCTATGTCGCGCATCCCAGATTCGGTAAGGCGCGCCATCTGCTATGATGGCGCCATGCTCTTCACCGAAACCATAGCGAACTGGCAGCCGTTCTACATTGCCGTGACAGAAGCGAGCGCGACGCTCGCGGGGCTCCTCTTCTTCTCGATCACCTACAACGGCTCCGTGATCGAAAGACCGGAGAACGATCATCTACACCGTCTCGCGGAGCAAGCACTGAGCAATTTCGTCATGCTCATGATTGTCGGTCTCCTCTTTCTCATCCCCCATCAGACGTCGTTGAGCCTCGGCATCCCGATTCTCGTCCTCGCCTTGTTCTCGGCGTACCGATCGGCCTATCGTCTCTGGAAACAGCATAAACATGTGGATAACACGCCGTACCTCTATTGGCGCTTCATCACATCCCTCGTCTGTTCCCTCATCCTCGTCGGCTTCGGAGAGGATCTTCTGCGACAGGAACCGACTACCTTCTTCTGGCTCACGGGTGTGGTCATCGTTTTCGTCATTTCCACATGCAGCGACGCGTGGTTCCTCCTCATGGAAATTCCGCGCGATGTCGCAAAATCGAAACCCGATGCAACGTCTCCCATGCGCTCCCGATAGGGTGTCTGCTACCCTGTCCTCGCATGTCTTCCTATTCCCTCACCCACCTCGAACAACTCGAGGCGGAGAGCATCGAGATCTACCGTGAGGTTGCGGCGACGTTTCGCAGACCCGTTCTGATGTACTCCATCGGCAAGGATTCCTCGGTTCTCCTTCACCTCGCGCGGAAGGCATTTCATCCTGGGAAGATTCCTTTCCCGCTGCTGCACATCGACACGACGTACAAGTTCCGCGAGATGATCGCGTTCCGCGACAGCTTCGCCCGCGATCAACTCAAACTCGATCTCATCGTCTACACGAATGAGGATGGCGTGAGGAAGGGCATCTCCCCCTTCACGCACGGCAGCGCCGCGTATACCGACATCATGAAAACGGATGCGTTGAAACAGGCGATTACGAAGAACGGATTCGACTGCGCGATCGGGGGCGCTCGCAGGGACGAGGAACGCTCGCGCGCGAAGGAACGCATCTTCTCGTTCCGCGATGCGCACCACCGTTGGGATCCGAAGAATCAGCGTCCGGAGCTCTGGCGCCTCTGGAACACGCGCATACACGACGGCGAGAGCATGCGCGTCTTCCCGCTGTCGAACTGGACCGAGCTCGACATCTGGCACTACATCCATCTCGAGAAGATCCCTGTCGTCCCGCTGTACTTCGCGGCGAAACGTCCCATCGTCCACCGCAAAGGAGCGCTCATCATGGTGGATGATGACCGCCTTCCGCTCGAGCCGGGAGAGACGCCGGAAATGCGACTGGTGCGCTTTAGAACCCTCGGCTGCTACCCGCTCACCGGCGCCGTGGATTCCGCTGCGACGACGATCCCCGAAATTCTCGAAGAACTCCTCGCGGCCAAGACCTCCGAACGCCGCGATCGCCTCATCGACTCCGACCAAGTCGCTTCGATGGAACAGAAGAAGCGCGACGGATATTTCTAAACCGCATTCCATGCCCACGTTCACCCCCGACACCATCGACGTCACGACCTTCCTGAGAGATCATGAGAAGAAGGAGCTCGTTCGGATCCTGACGTGCGGCAATGTCGATGACGGCAAGAGCACGCTGATCGGGCGTCTCTTCCTCGACGCCGGCCTCATCGCCTCCGACGCGCTCGCATCGCTCGAAGCCGACTCGAAGCGGTACGGAACGACCGGCGGCGCGATCGATCCCGCCCTCCTCATGGACGGATTGCAGGCGGAACGCGAGCAGGGCATCACGATCGACGTCGCCTATCGTTACTTCTTCACCGAGAAACGCACGTTCATCCTCGCGGACGTCCCGGGCCATGCGCAGTACACGCGCAACATGGCGACCGCCGCCTCCACCTGCGACATGGCCGTGGTGCTCATCGACGCCACGAAGGGCGTGACGGAACAGACGTATCGCCACACGGCGATCATCGCGCTTCTCGGCATACGCCACGTTCTCGTCACCGTGAATAAAATGGATCTCGTCGGGTACTCCCAAGCCGTCTTCGACGACATCCGCTCTGCATTCGGCGACTGCTGCGTGCGATTCGATTTCGCCGACCTCCACTTTATCCCAGTCTCGGCGCTCGTCGGCGACAACGTGGTCACGGGGAGCGCCAAGATGCCTTGGTACCGCGGCGGCACGCTCATGCACCTCCTCGAGACGCTCAACGTCGCCTCCGACCGCAACCTCATCGATTTCCGCTTCCCGGTGCAGATCGTTTCGAGGCCCAGCGCCGACTTCCGCGGATTTGCGGGAACCGTCGCTTCGGGAACGGTGCGCCCCGGCGACAGGATCATCGTCTTTCCTTCGAAGAAACAAACGACCGTTCGTTCGATCGAGACATTCGACGGCGCTCTCGACGAAGCATTTGCGGGGCAAGCGGTGACGCTCACGCTCACCGATGAGATCGACATCTCCCGCGGAGACGTCCTCGCGCATCCGCAGAACGTGCCAACGCTCGACGACGCGTGCGAAGCGATGATCGTCTGGATGGGAGAGGAACCGCTCGTTGACGGGAACACATACCTCCTTCGTCTCGGGAGAACTGAGACGCTGGCGACGGTCGATGCGATTCGCTACGAACTGGATGTCCAGACGCACCATCGCAAGCAATCGACTCAACTCCCTCTCAACGGCATCGGCCGCTGCTCCCTCACGTTCCATCAGCGCATCGCTTTCGACAGCTACGCGAAGAACCGCACGACGGGTGCCTTCGTCCTCATCGATCGCGTGACGAATGCGACGGTGGGAGCGGGGATGGTGTTGGATCGACGAGAGGAGAATTCTCAGGGGCGCTGGCAAATGGAGCCGCGGAGCAAGACGCTGCGAAAAGAAGAGAGCCGCGTCGAATCGAAGGATCGGGAGAAGCAGTGGAAGCAGAGACCGGCCACGCTCCTCTTCACGGGATTCTCCGGTTCCGGAAAATCCACAATCGCACATGAACTCGAGAGGAAATTATTCGCTCAGGGGCACGTGGCGGTCGTCCTCGACGCCGAGAATGCGCGCCTCGGCCTCAACCGCGATCTCGGCTTCTCGACGGAGGAAAGGGCGGAGAATGTGCGACGGATCATGGAGGTCGCCAAGCTCCTCAATGATGCCGGCATCATCGCGCTCTGTGCACTCGTCGCCCCCACGGAGGAAATGCGATCACATGCGAAAGAACTCGTCGACTCTGATCGTTTCCTCCTCATCCACTGCTCCGCGCCGCTGGACGTCTGCAGAAAACGTCATCCCAAGGAGCTCTACCGACAAGCCCACACGGAAAATGTGCCGGGAATATCGAGCGTCTACGAAACTCCGCAGAAACCCGATCTCGTACTAGATACGGAAAGGGACGCAGCGGAGCAGTGTGCCGAGAAAGTTGAAGAACTCCTCCGCACAAACGGGATCCTGATCGAGAAGTAAATAATATTTCATTGCAGACCGTCTGTTTTTTCCACGGAGCCTAGATCTGGATACATCGATTGCACTGTCCTCCTTGTCTTCCCTTATTTCGTTGCCATCACACGCAAGAGAATCGTTGCCATCTCCGATCTCGTGATTAGATCACTGCCATGGAAGCTTCCCTGCGGCATTTGGATCCATCCCGCGAGAATGCTCATGCGCACCGCATTGTGATTTGAGACCGCATCCGAAATGGCATTCCATGCTCTCGAGTACTCCGCCTGAGACTTCGTCTTCAAGATCGTTTTCAGTTTCGACTGGAACGCCTCCGTGAGAATCTCGAGGAATACCCCCTTTGAGAGGACAGTCGTGCCATCACTCGGCAGTGTCTCGACCGTAGAGATATTGATGCGCAGAGCACCGAGTGCAGCTGCCATATCCTCAGCGGTGACGTGCCCGGCAGGGGAAAATTTTCCCCCCGGCGCTACCATCCATCCGCTTCGAACCGCTTGCGTTGCTGCAGATGCGTACCACGCAGAGGCAGAAACATCTGATGCCTGAAACCTGTTTAATTTTCTATTTACCAAAACTTTCTGCAGCCTTGAAATATTTGTTCCGCTCATAGTCGGAAGAAGCGCTCTCTGTTTAGCGGCAGAAGATGCATTGGCCGCCGGATGAAGAGTAATCGTTGCGAGT
>CAIJNU010000108.1 GCA_903822115.1 uncultured Candidatus Peregrinibacteria bacterium | reverse complement strand
CCGCTCTTCTATGAACCGGATGCCAAGGCGCTCCACCATCACCATCTTTCGGATGAAGATTCACTTAAAAGGATGGAGACGCTCGGACGCTCCGCGGTGATCTTCCAGAAATTCAAACCCGAGATGCGCATCGTACCCGCGGGCTTCAAGCTCCTTCTCTATCGTCTCGCAGCGCTCCTGCCGACGACGGGTGGAAGGCACCGCAAAGCATTTTTGAGGGAAATCGGACGGATTGGAGAGGGGGAGGGGGCCCAAAACATCGCTTGAAAAAGGCAGTAAAGGTGTTTATACTACGTTCAGCGTTCAGTTCTATCTCACACTATTCCGCATGATCGGAATGGTGCCTTTCGACAGGCTCAAGATGACGCTGCGGCGTCAGTTTCTCCCCCTCATCTTATGCGCGCATCATTCTTAGCAGCGATTAACCAGATCTGTTCGGACAAAAACGTCTCGCCCGATCAGGTCATCGAGGCCGTCAAACAGGCGATCGCCACCGCGTACCGCAAAGATTTCGGCAACAAGGAGCAGGAGATCCGCGTCGATTTGGAAGAGGGTAAGGACATGCCGACAATCCTGCTCGTGAAGGAGGTGGTGGATGACGTGGAGAACGAGAATTTCGAAATTTCGGTGAAGGACGCGCGCAAGATCAAGCCGAATGCCGAGACCGGCGACGAGATCACGATCGACGTGACGCCGATCGAGTACGGACGCATCGCCACGCAGGCCGCAAAGCAGGTCATCCTTCAGAAGTTGCAGGAGGCGGAGAAGATGAGTCTCTACCAGATGTTTAAGGATCGCGAGGACGAGCTCCTCACCGCGACGGTCACGAAGACGGATCCCAACTGGGTGACGCTCGAGATCGAAGGCATGACGGTATCGCTGCCGTGGAGAGAGCAGATTCCCGGCGAGCACTACTACACGGGCAAGAGAATCCGCGTGTATCTCGAGACGGTGGAGATGACGGGGAAGGGGCCGCAGCTGCGCATCTCACGCACGCACTCCAATCTCGTGAAGAAGCTCCTCGAGCTTGAGATTCCGGAGGTCCGCAACGGTGACGTCGAGATCAAGGCGATTGCCCGCGATCCAGGGTTCCGCAGCAAGGTCGCCGTCCTCTCGCACGATCCGCGCATCGATCCCATCGGGGCGTGCGTCGGTCAGAAGGGCGTGCGTATTCAGGCGGTGATGGAGGAGATCAACGGCGAACGCGTCGACATGATCGAGTGGTCGGAGGATCCGATTAAGTTGATCTCTCTGGCGCTTCAGCCTGCCGCGATCTCCGCGGTGATCATCATCAACGACACCGAACACATCGACGATGCCGGTCGCAAGATCAAGAAGCGCGCCGCGGTGTTCGTGGAGGAAGCGCAGCGGCCGATGGCTATCGGGAAGAAAGGACAGAACATCCGCCTCGCCACCGAACTCACGAGCTTCGAGCTCGACATGTACAACTACGAGGAGTTGCCCGCGTTCAAGGCGAAGCTCTCCGCCCTTCGAGGAGGAGCACTGTCCGATGAAGTATCGGTCGATGCGGCACCGGCAGAAGTCGCCGAAGATGCTGCGGCCACGGAAGTGCCGGGTGAAGCGCCGGTAGTTGCGACCGAAGAGAAGACGGAGGACGCGGCAGCCTGATTAGCCTTCCCCCTTTTCACTATGTCTGGCCTCAATACTCGCGAACCACTGACCCCTGATCAAATTCACGAGATCCATCAGATCGCACATTTGCCGGAGCAGGAGTTACGAGTGAAGGTGACAAGGTTGCGTTCGCCACACGGTGTCGTTTCTCTTCCCGATCAACACCAGTTGCTTGATGAGTTTCACCGTTGGTACAGGGATGTTTTCTGTGTACAGCATTCACAAGCTAACTGAGCACGTCTGTTTGATCCGGGAAAGGCATGTACAATCGCCGCATGCGACTCCCGGATATTCCTCTCATCGTCCTCGATACCGAGACCACGGGATTCGTTCCGCGCGAGCATGACATCATCGAGTTCGCTTCGGTGCGCTGCGAGAAGGGGGAGGTCATCGATACGTACGAACAACTCTTCTTCGCGAAGGAGATTCCGCCTCACGTGGAAGTCCTGACGCGCATCAAAACGTCGAGCGTCAGCGGCTCGCCGCGCTTCGAGGACAAGCACAAAGAAGTCCTGTCGCACCTCGAAGGAGCAGGACTCCTCGTCGGCCAGAACATTCCGTTCGATCTCGGGATGCTCAAGGGACACGGGATCGACCTCACCGAGAGGCCGTGGATCGATACATCGATGCTCGCGTCGCTCGTTTTTCCGGAGCTCGAGAGCTACTCGCTCGGATACCTCAGCGAAGTTTTGAAATTGAATCATTCTCCCAAGCACCGCGCGCTCGGCGACGTCCGCGCCACGCTCGAATTGCTTTCGAAGTGCTGGGAACGTCTCCTCGAGATCACTCCTCTCATGCAGGAGCAACTCGTGGAGCTCTTCGAGCGCAGTTCTCCCGGATACCGTTTGCTGGCACACGCGTTACCCCCTGCGAAAGCCAAGAAGGATCCGAAGTGGGTCTTTGCGCTCACGACCGTTTCCGAACATCGCGCGGCGTCTCCCGGACTTTCCCTTGCCCACGCGAAGAAGGGGCAGATCGCTCTGCAGGAGGAGCCGATCGATCCCGAATTTCTCGCCTCTCTCCTCGAGCAGTCGGCGGCGGAGCCCAAGACGCGCACGTGGTTTGCGGTGAAGAATCTCGATGCCGCCGTGCGCAGGCTCTCGAAGAGTCTGAAGTCCGTTCGCGTGATCTATCCGCCGAATCATCTCCTCGATATTGAAGCCGCGAAGAAGCTCATCGATGCACCCACGCTCCTTTCGGACGAAGCGCTACTCGCGCTCAAGATCGCATGGTATCGGCCGAAGACGCGCAACGATCTACCGTTGCACGGCGGGGAGGAGGCGGTATGGAACGGGAAAGCGACGTGCACGGATGCGTCGCCTGCATATCGGGATCAATTTCTGGATCTTCCCGCCGTCGTTCTCATCGATCATCGACAACTCCTGCACATGCTCGTCGAGAAGGACCATCCCGGACACGCGGCGCTCAAAGCGGATCATGTCGTCATCGACGATGCGTCGATGCTCGAGGATACTGCGACGAAGGCGTACGGCTGGATGTGCATCCTCGATCACCTGCGCGCGGCGAGTCAGGGCATCGATGCGCTCATGCGTTTCACGGATCTTTTGCAACTGTGGATCGAGAAAGTCCGCAACACCCAGGATCTGCGCTACATCGTTGCATCGGATCTTTCCGGATCGGATGCGAAGGGGCTTCGGGAGCAGCTGGAAGAGGTGAAGAATATCGAAGGACTGACATCTCAGGCGCTCTCCCAACTCACGGCGCTCACACACATCCTCGATCCGCAGGAAATCGAAGGTCGTTTGGTATGGATGGAGCTGCGGCAGGACGGAGGGCAGACGCTGCATTCCGTGCCGGAGAAGATCGCTCCGCTCCTCCAAAAATCCCTCTACGAACGTCACCCCACCACACTTCTCATCCCTCCGGGGAGCAGCGAGACGCTGCAGGAGGTGATTCCTTCGGATATGCCGTCAGCCCTAGCTGAAGCGCAAAACGGAGGAATGCCCATCACGTTTCCCAAGATGACGCTTAGCCCCTTCTTCGACTCGCCGCAGGGCAAGACGATCATCCTCATCTCTGGACGCGGCACGATCGAAAATTTCTACGTGCGCTACGCGGAGTCTCTCGAAGATCGGGGAGTGACGCTCGTCTGCCAAGGTGTCTCGGGAGGGCAGGGACGCATGCGCGCGGAGTTCATCGCAGCGCCAGCTCCCGCACTCTGGCTCATGACGCCGTGGATGTTTGAGGGAGTGGAGCTTCCGCCGGACACCGTCGATCGTCTGGTCATCAGCGCGCTGCCGTTCGATTACCTCTCGCATCCGGTGCTGAGTCGCCGCGCCGCGCGCTATCGGGATTCTTTCTTGGAGTACGTCTTCCCGCGCCTCCTCCATCGACTCTTCCGCATTCTGCGCACCTTTGCCCGCTTCAAAACGGAAGAGGGAGGAGTGATCGTCACCGATGATCGTATTCATGCCAAGGAGTATGGGAGGAGAGTGATTGCGTACATGATGAAGTTTTCGATGAGAGCTGGAGAGGGAAATGTCGCATCGGAGGAGCGAGTAGCGGGTAGCGGGGAGAAGTCAGTGAAACAATCTCCGAAAAAGAAGCCGCAGAAGAAAGAAGCGGGCGACAAAGAGCAACTGTCGATGTTTTAATTTTCAAATACATATCGCGAAGCGTTTGTCTCTCACGCTTAATCAGCCCCCTTCCTCGAAAGTACCACAAAGATCGTGCGCCAGAGGATCCAGAGGTCGAGGAGCATCGACCACTCTTCGATGTAGCGCAGATCCAGACGCACCTCTTCCTCGAAGGAGAGATCGGAACGGCCGGACACCTGCGCGAGTCCCGTCACGCCCGGCCTCACCGCGAAGACGCGGCGCTGTTCGAGCGAGTAGCGCTCGACTTCCTGCGTGAGGTGCGGACGCGGGCCCACGAGCGAGAGCTGGCCGAGGAAGACATTGAAGAGCTGCGGCAGCTCGTCGAGCGTCCATCGGCGCAGGAACTTTCCGAATCGCGTGATGCGCGGGTCGTTGTGGATTTTGAAGAGCGGACCGTCGGTGCGGTGGTTCTGATCGAGGAGTGCGGCCTTCTCCGCTTCGGCATTGCGCACCATGGAGCGGAATTTCAGCAGCCCGATCTGGCGGCGCCCCTGCTCGCCGACGCGCACCGAGACGAAGAAGATCGGCCAGCCCCCATCGATGATGACGCCGATAGCCAGCAGCAGCAGAATCGGGGAGAGAATGATGATTAGCAGCGCACTGCCGACAATGTCGAAGACTCGCTTCGTCACCCGGCCCCATCCGTCCAGCGGCGTCGGCTGGAAGCGCATGAGTGGGAGCAATCCGAGCCGCTCGACGCGGAGCTGATGCGGGACTTCCACGAGCACTGGCGGCAGGAAGCCGTATCCCACGTGGTGGGAGCGGCAGTAGTTGATGAGCGTGACCGTGTCGCTGCTGCGCGGATTGGGATCGGTCTGCACCACGAGGTCGATGGGGCGCTGATAGAGAATGCGCTTGAGCGCCTCGAGGTCGGGGAGGTGGCCGAGGTAGGCGTAGTGCACGTCATGCTTCAGCGTCGCCTTCGCGTAGTCCGTGAGTGCCTGCGCTCCGACGGAGACGACGAACACTTTTCCGATTCCCTTCTTGAGCAGGGATCGTTGGATGAGCGTGAGCACGGAGCGCAGGATGATCGCGAAGACAATCGTGAAGACGGTCGCTTCGAGGAGCAGCGCGCGCGAGAAGAAGAGTTCCTTGAGCACGAGGAAGAACCACGCGTTCACGAGGACGATCCAGAGGAGCGAGGCGACGATGATGCGGCCGATTTCCACCCACGCACTCATCGTCGAACGAAGCGAATAAAGTCCCAGCACCGCGGCGAGTACGATGAAGAGCAGGATGTCCGGACCGACGAAGGCGGTGAGGAAGTAGTGGAGTGAGGGGAGGCTCTTTGCCGGTTCCAGGAGCCGAATACCGGGGACGAGGTCGATTGCGGAGCTGCGGAGGTGATAGCTGAGGAGGAGGGCGATTCCCATCGCCAGCGCGTCCAACGGGATCTTGAGCAGGCCGAAGATCGCCTCGGACTTCTTCATGACTTCAGATTGTCGCAAGATGCATGACAATGCAATGCCTCAAAATGTCGCATGAGAGAAAAATTTTCAGACACGCCAAAGACACTCAGTGTCTTCAGCGTTCTGCCCCTTCTTACGCCGGGTTGAGGCATGGAAGGCAAACCTGCGGTTTTCCTTCCATGAGCCATCCTTTCCCTCAGCGGTGTGACTCAGCGCGGGGCCCGCGAGACCCACACTTCGTCACGATTTTATTTCTTCGCCAAAGACACTCAGTGTCTTCAGCGTTCTGCCCCTTCTTACGCCGGGTTCTGTTCTCCGCTTGCGCGGAGTGATGATCATCTCTCTGGGATCGCAGTTACCTACGACCTCGGTGCAGAGGCGTCGTGGGGGTGACGGAACCATCACCGGTTCCCCCGACCCAAATCCTCCTTGCTTCACCATGAGTTTACCGTCGCGGCGGAGCCCCGCGTGAGCGGGACGCAGCCGGACCCCCGTAGGGGCGTTTCACTTTCGCACATGGACTCCCTTGCGGGAGATGAGTGTACGAAACTCGTCTCTGTGGCACTGGTCCTCGCGCGCCCTTCAGGTATACGACGCGCGGACGGGTGTTACCCGCATAGCGTTCCGGCGAAGCCCGGACGTTCCTCCCGCGGCAAGCCGAAGCCGGCCGGGGCGATCATCGAAGGAGCAGACAATGAGGATACGCTTGCGAGGGGGTTTCTGCAATGTTGTGGCTTGTGTCTGAGGAGAAGTGAGAGGTGAGACGTGAGAGGTGAGAAATGCGGAAGATCGACCTTCATAATTTGAAAATCTTCATTCATAATCCAGCTCACGCCGCTTTAGCTCAGTGGTACCCGCCCGAACGACCCGAATTCTTGTATGCTCCTTTCCATGCCGTCGTAGCTCAGAGGTAGAGCAACGCACTTGTAATGCGTGGGTCGGGAGTTCGATTCTCCCCGACGGCTCCATGGATATCATCGTTCGGGTCGGGCGGGGAGCAACGCACTTGTAATGCGTAGGTCCGGGGTTCGAGTCCCCGAAGCGGCTCCATTCATCAACATCCCGGTCCAATTCACACTTATGCAGCTTTTTGCTGCGGCGCATTCTCGTCTTTTGGTTTTTCTGAATCCGGTAGCTGGGAAATCTGTTCGAGGATCGTCTCGTCCTTCGGTTTGTCCTTCCTCGGGATGAAGATCGACACATTCGTATCGCCTTCGTCCTGCCTTCGCATGATGTCTTCCAAGGTAATCGTTTGGCGCTTTTCCTCCGTGAGCCCGAGGACTTTCTCGAAGAATTTGCTTCCTGTTTGCAGTTTAGGATCTGAAGTTGATGGCTGGCCGTACTCACTCGCCGTCACAAAGATGGGTCGGTAGTCCGTTTTCTGCAATGCACCGTCGATAGACGTTGTGATGGTCAAGGAATAGCACGCCCGCAGAACGAAAATATCTGTTTTTAGGAGCTGCGGTTGTTTTTTGAATTTCTCATAGCGTTTCCGCAGTGCCTTTGCGAATTCAAGATAACTGATGCTCACATCATCGCTGAGCCAAAGGGCTGCTGTTTTCTCACTGCCATGACCTTCGAAGATGAACGTGTGCGGAGGAGGAACGGATGCGATCTCTTCCAGAGCCTTTTTCTTAGTCTCTTCAGCATTTTTCCGGTTATTTGTATCGGGTTGGATGATCGCGAGAGGACCGCCGGTAGCCCTGAGGCGTTCCACAAATGACTGTGTGCCAAAGCGGAGCATTCTCTCGTAATCTTCAGTGCGTATGCGCTTTTCATCAACCAACCGCCTGAATTCTTCCAAATACATAATTGTTCCGGTCTCTTTCTGACGGAAGCATATTTCATTGTTTGCGATGAGCGTGACGGCTCGGTTCGGCCCCACAAGGGGGGTATCTTTCATGGTCTTTCGGAATTCCTCGATGGACTCCCGCTCCGCCTCCACCGACGCGCGTGTTACGGGGATGCTTTTGCGATGCAGGTTGCGGCCTATCATGACCGGCAATTTGGGATCTGTGCTCAACACGCTTTCCGTAATGTGTGGAACGGCATCGCAAATGTTAACGATGGCAGGATCTTGGAAGAAATGGAGCATGTCAAAGCTATAGGAATCTGTGCTATGAGTGCGCGTATTTTTTTCAATCAGTGCCCGCAGAAACGGATTAAGGCGTCGGCAGGTCGATGCGTCGCGAAAGACATTCTTCATAACTTTCACTCCTTCCAGGAATTCCTGCTGCCTTTTCGAATCCGTTTTGGAAAATGGTGTATCAAGGTGGTAGGCATTTTCTTTTGCAAGAATTGATCCGATGCCCGATGCCATCGCACTCAGCACAACTTCAT
>CAIJNU010000107.1 GCA_903822115.1 uncultured Candidatus Peregrinibacteria bacterium | reverse complement strand
TGGCGAGTCAGCAGAAGGCATGGGATCGCTTCCACCGACTCGTAGAAACCGATGCGACGATGAAGTTCGTGGCGCAGGAAGCGAACAAGGGCGGACTCCTCGCCAACATCGATGGCATCCGCACCTTCCTCCCGGTCAGCCAACTCGCGCCGGTGCACTACCCGCGCGTCAACAACGCCGATCCCACGGAAATCATCAGCCGCTTACAGCGGTACGTCGGCTTCAACTTCACCGTGAAGATCATCACGATGGATGAGGAAGCGGGCAAAATCGTCGTAAGCGAACGCGAGGCGATGGCGGAGGAGCGCGCAAAGGCTCTCGAAGGATTGAAGGTGGGTGACGTGAAGGAGGGTGCGGTCAGCGGTCTCGTGAAGTTCGGCCTCTTCGTGGCCTTCGACGGTCTCGAGGGACTCGTTCACATCTCGGAAATCGCGTGGGGCCACGTGAAGAATCCGTCCGAATTCGCCCAGATCGGCGACAAGGTCACCGTGAAAGTTATCGGGCTCGATGGTGAGAAGCTCTCGCTCTCGATCAAACAACTCACGAAGGATCCATGGGAGGAGATCGCCGAGCGCTACCCCGTCGGCAAGCGCGTCTCGGGCACGGTCGTTCGCTTCGCGGATTACGGCGCTTTCATCAAACTCGAGAAGGACATCAACGGTCTCGTCCATCTCTCGGAGCTCGCGCACTACAAAGTCACCGACGCATCCGAAGTCCTGACGATCGGTCAGAAGGTGGAAGCACAGGTCATCAACATCGACGTCGACGAACGAAGGATCGGCCTCTCGATCAAGGCACTCAAGCCGATCGACAAGGAGACCATGGAGCGCATCAAGAGGGAGCGCGAGGAAGAAGAGGCACGCAAGCTCGAGGAGGCGGCAAAGAAGGATGCTGCGACTTCCGAAACCGCTTCAGAAGAGAAGGAGCCCGAGGAGAAGAAAACCTCACCCGCAACGGGCGGTTTCGTCGCTTCGAAGACCGGGAAGAAGTACTACGTCGCCGATTCGGCCGCAGGGAAGAAGATCAAGGATGAGAATCGGGTCACCTTCAAAACGGAGGAAGAGGCGAAGGCTGCGGGCTTCTCCGCGTGAAGACGTTTCATTGTCGAGTCCACCGATTGCTGTCGGCAGCGGAGTACTGCGGGAAGTACTGCTGAACGCGTTCGGTATGCGCAGATGGACGAGGAGCGGGAGTGTTCCAGAACCAATTGTCGAACCTCGTATAGGTGGACGGATACGGAAGCAGGAACACCCATCCCTGTCCCTGGACCCACTGCCACTGCCCCTTGGAATTGACGGGGAACGGCGATCGCGTGGACGATCCGCACTCAACCGACGTCATCGCCTTCATGCTGTTATTCGTAAGATTCTGATCCTCCGGCCAGAGCACTTCCGCGCTCGCCGAGTTCTCGATGACTTGTGAGCACGCGAGAGAATCCACGGAAATGGCAACGGTGAAGGTGCGCGCCTCGCCCGGCACGAGTTCAAACCCGCGGCCTCCGAGGTAATCCCCGCAAATCACATCACTGCCCTTCAGCACACACTCGGGATCGGAGTGCCCCCGATCGTAGAGTGCGTTCCCGGGAATATGAACAAGCACATATGTCTGCTGTGCAATCCCGTCCCCGACGTTCCTCGCGGTGTAGGTGAGATACATGGGAGCACCCATCTCCACCTGCTCGGGAATCGCCCCCGTGATCATGATGTCCGGATTTCCATAGTATCCCGCACCAAGATGCGCTTGGCTCGAGGAAGGCGGAAGGATATGCGTCATCCAGAGAGCACCGCCCACGCCGACGACGGCGAGAACGGAGATGATGCTGAGAAGCTGACGTTTCTCCATAGGGTGGGTGTGAATGTTACTAACATTATACAATGTTTCTCAAAATCATTCAAATGCGAAAATACATCGAGAATCGCACTAGGAAGGCAGTTTTTGATCGCTCAGGAAATGCAGATGCAAATACATCACTTCCTGCCCCCCCTCTTTCCCGACGTGGAACGTGAGACGGTACCCTGCGATCCCCTTCTCCTTCGCAAATTTCTGCGCCTTCGCTATGAGCATCCCCGGAATGAAAGATGTCTCGGGCGTCACGTCGGCAATGGACGCAACGAAGTGCTTGGGAATGAAGAGGAGATGCAGAGGCGCCTTCGGATGAATATCGCGAAACGCGAGAACCTCGTCATCCTCGAAGACAATATCCGAGGGAATTTCCTTGTCTCGAATGCGATGAAAAATCGTACGTTCTTCCATGTGTGAAGCGTAGTACGGAAGGAGCAACGAAGAAAGTGCCGCATCGAAGAATCGAAGACGCTGACAAGCGAAATTGACTTTGTCGCTGAAAAAAGGGAAAATAGTGGTGATGACAATCGCATTGCCCGAGCAAGGACCATCCCCCGCCACGATCGAGAGAGGGAAGTTGGTCGTGAGTCAGCCGGAGAAGTTGAAGGAGCTCACGTTGCTCCTCGAGAGCTTCGAGAATTTGGACGCCCGCGTCAGCGAGCGCACGGGTGAGGATCGTTCGGGGGATCTCGGAAGCGGTGGGGCGATGACGAAAGGGAGTGCGGCAGCGAACGAACCTTCGGCACGCGACAAGGCGATTGCCAAAATTCCGGAACCGATTGCCATGAAGAAGAAACTGCAAGCGCACATCCGAAAGGAAGTTCAGAATCTGGAAAAACTTGCGATCAGTGCGGCAAATACGTCTCGTCCGGGGAGCGCATTTCGTCTCAATGAACTCTACGCCCGCATTCGTCGTCTCAATTCTCTCCTCGCGGATATTCTCGAATCGACCGTCGAGGTAATACGGCGTCTCTTCATCCGCGTGTTCATCGATCACCAACAGATCATCTGATGACGAAGAATGTCCGCGTGTGTCATGGATGACTCAATTTCTGCGCCTGTTCTATCTGCGTCGCGATCTGCGTCACGAATTTCCCGATGATCGGAACCCAATTGATGCTGCGCATCATTGAGATGACGATCGGAACGACGATCGCCACCGACACGAGAACACCGAGTCCGCTCGCGACTCCCTTGAGGAATGAAATGAGGAGATGCGAATCAAGCCGGGACGCTTTCCTCTGCTCCTCCGACAACTGACGCATCGTCGCGTCGAGCTGCGTCACCGCTTGCCGCAATTTGCCGTCGCCCTGCGAGGAAGATTTCTCGGGAGACATGGGGGCGTCACTTGATATTGCGCTGATCGAAGCCGTGTTTCGCGTTTTTCTTCTTCTTGGCTTCGAAGAGATCCATCACGGCCGTAAGCACGTGATCCATGATGGCAATCGGTTTCAGAATAGTATCCTCCACCTTTGTCATGAGATTCTGCACCCGCTTCATCACTCTGCGCACATCCACGACGATGAAGAGAAGGTTATAGAGCACTACCAGCCCAAGAAGCGACACGAGAATGAGGAGAAACATGAGCACGTCTCCGGATGTCAGCGGCGTCATAGAGCGCAGAGAAGAGATTACTGGACAGCGTACAAGGCCTGTAGAATAGGTGCAATTACCATTCCTCGAATTCATGGTGCAAGAATTCTTCTCTTTCCTTCGAGCTCTGCCGTCTCGCATCGCCATCGGACTGATCACCGCCTACCAGCGCACGCTCTCGCCGGACCACGGCCCGCTGCGACACCTCTGGAAATACGGGTACTGCCGCCACGAACCGACATGCTCGCAGTACGCGATCGATGTCCTGAAACAGCGCGGACTCCTCATCGGATCTCTCCTTGCGATCAAACGTATCCTTAGCTGCAATCCCTTCGCACGCGTCAGCGACGCCAAGCTCCGTTCGCTCGCCACGCGTGAGCTTCACAGATAGGAAATATCTCCATATACTCCCCGAAGCAGATTCTTCGAAGCATCGCGGGCGTCGTATAGTGGCTATTACACCAGCCTTCCAAGCTGGGAAGGGCGGTTCGATTCCGCTCGCCCGCTCCACATAATTCTTGTTCCAATCGTCGAATTGAAATGTTTTGTCGTGTAATCCGTGAGCGGAATACAACTGATACAATAGAAATATGAGAATTCGAAAAGCAAGACTGGATGATTCAGCAGAAATTGCACGTCTCCATAGAGGAACTATCCGTACGATCAATAAGAAAGACTACTCTAATGAGCAAATCGAGGTTTGGAGTAAACGCTCGAATGCGAAGAGATTCGCTACGTCACATGATAAGGTAAACCGATACGTAGCAGTAGAAAGAGATAGGATTGTCGGTTTTGGTGATTTCGAAAAGGAGAACCCCGAGAGCTTCGAAGGGCTGTATGTTCATAAGGATTTCGTAGGCAAAGGAATCGGATCACGATTGATAACGACAATGGAAAAAGCGGCGAAGAAAATGGGCGCAAAGAAATTCCGCCTTGAAGCAACGAAGACTGCAAAAGAGTTTTATCAAAAGCGAGGATTCAGGATTATCAAGAAAGCAAAACACCATATTGGGGATCAGACACTAGATATTTACATCATGGAAAAGAAATTCTGATCTTCACGGACACAAACTCCTAGTCACACCCATCAGAGTTGTATTAGTTTCTGCTAACCCGCTCCATCCGGCTTCGTTCCGTCTGAGAACGGAACTACGCCGGGATTTCGGGAAGCCGATTATGAATTTTTATATTTTAAGATGATATCCGCAATTGCCAAATCCTTAATCTTCCATTTCTGACCCGGAAGAATCCAAAAGCCTCTGCATAATAAGACAGTACAACTGTTGCCTCTTTCGACCTCCTGCAGCAACAAAGAAGTAAAAGATTTAGCTGAATTGTAGTCAGATTCGCGATAAAAAATCGAGAAAGGGCAATTGGCAAACGCTGGCATATATCTATTGATCACTACCACCCTTTTATTCGTTACTATGACATCCTGAGCAAAGAGTATTTTATACATCAAGAAAGCAGTTTGTGTGACAGTCGTATTCTCTATTTTTTTTATCTCAACTTCCCCAGGAAGTAACGTGAAGCGAATTGTGTTGCTCATAGACAGATTTTAGCATTGTCGAAGAGAAGCCGAAACCTGCAAGCCGGATGCTTCGGCGTAGTCGAGCACACGAATTGTTTATTTCGGCAGGGAAACCTCTGGCTTCTTCCCCCGCGCTCTCCCTTCCTTTGATTTTTTTCGACGAGTTTAAAGTTGATATTTATGTCGAGAAAGTTTAAGTTTACTGGATTTCGGAATAATTGACATCTTATAAGTATAAATGTCATAATATCACTATGAACAATTCTGGATTTCGATCAATTAGCACCAGCGTGACTCACATCGGGCAAATACGCCAGATTCACTCTAAGGCAAATTCTCTTTTGGACGAGCACGGCGAAAGAATACGCGAAATAGTCAGTGAGGGATGTCGTACTGTGAAAGGCGGAGAGCTATTGCGACGAGTCATGAATGATCTCGATCTACCTCAAGTACAGTATAGTGGTGCACGCGTGGCAGTTTACAGCCTCCTGCAAGAGCTTTTGACACCCGAGGAACGTAGGAAAAAACTTTCTGATATGAGAAAAAAGAATGGTGCGAATGTTGATTTTTCTGCATTGGCAAAACAAGGCGGTCTGGAAAACATCAGAAGACATGGACCCCCTGGGGGCGAGATCCTCTGGACGGAAGAAGAATTGAAGACCCTCCACTCGCTCGCACAGAATCCTGATAATCGTTATACGAGTGGGGCTGCGAAAGGGAAACTGTGCGCTGAAAGAATCAGAGAACAATTTATCTCCGCGCATCCGAATTCAATACGCAGTTTAGGATCCATCCGAGCTGTATTGAAGAATCGCGAAAAATCAAGACGGCTGTGGGAGAAGTTCGGCATGAAACTTCCGCAATAGCCTCACTTCCTGAGCAAATCGCGGATCTCCGTGAGCAGCTTCACTTCTTCTCGAACTTCCGGCTCGACGGGATCCTTCTCCTTCTTGAAACGTTTGAGCTGCTTTAAGACGAGGAAGATACAGAAGGCGATGATGACGAAGTCCACAACGGATTGGATGAACATGCCATACTTGATGGTGGAGCTGCCCACCGTGAATGCAAGTGTCGAGAAATCGATCTTGCCGAGAATGAGGCCGATGATCGGCATGAGGACGTCGCTAACGAGAGACGTAACGATCTTGCCGAACGCAGCTCCGATGATGACCGCTACCGCTAGATCGACGACATTGCCCTTCATGGCGAAATCCCGGAATTCTTTGAACATAAGGTGATGGGGAAAGCTCCTGAATTGTACTCCGACCGAGAAGAAAATGTGATAGGGTGTACGTCTCCGACATTTCCAAAACCATGCAGCATCTCGCCAGTCTCGGCTATCCGTTGATATTCCTCGTCGTATTCTGCGAGTCGCTCACGGCAGTAGGATTCTTCATCCCCGGCTCCACCGTCGTCATCATCGCGGGAAGCCTGGTCACCAAACACCTCTATAATTTCTGGATCCTGCTCGCCGTATGTGTCGCGGCGGCGGTACTCGGAAATACGATGAGTTTCACCCTCGGGAAGTTGGGAAGACTGAGTGCACTCCATCACAAATCCCTGAAGAAGTTTCTAGGCGTCGGAGACCGATTCTTCCAATCGTTCGGCGCATCGAGCGTTTTCGCCGCTCACTTCCTCGGTCCACTGCGCAATATTATTCCCACCATCGCCGGTTCGAGCGGCATGAAGCAACCGCGCTTTCAACTCGCCAACACGCTCGGCGCTCTGGTCTGGGCACTCTCTCATCTAATGCTCGGCTACTCCTTCGGCACGGTCTGGCAGAGCGGCATTCCCCCGACGCTGCGCATCACCATTCTCGCCTCCCTCTCTCTGCTCCTCTTCGTGGCAGTTCTCGTGATCGGGAGAAATCTGTCTTCCGAAGAATAACGCTCCCCCATGTCTTCCTCCGTTCTCCTCAGCGACGAAAACGGCATGGTGCTCGGTGAAGCGAGTGTCGATGAGGCGCATTCGGGGAAGGGATTACTCCACCGCGCTTTCTCCGTTTTCGTCTTCAATCCCGAAACCGCCGAGATGTTGATCCAGCATCGCAGCGCCAAGAAGCGGCTCTGGCCCCTCGTCTGGGCGAACAGTTGCTGCAGCCATCTGCGAAGGGGGGAAGAGGTCGTCGAAGCCGGTGGGAAACGGCTCTGGGAGGAAATGGGATTCACCTGTCCCCTCTACGTCGCGTCGTCCTTCGTCTACAGAGCCGAGGATCCGCCGCGGGGCGTGGAGTATGAGTACGATACGATCCTCCTTGGCAAGGCGAACCCCGATGTCATCACGCCGAATCCGGATGAAGTGGCGCAGTGGAAGTGGATCTCCCTCGCAGACCTCCAACAGGATATGAAACTCCATCCCCTCTCCTACGCCCCGTGGTTCCACCTGGGATTGGCGATCATCCTTCGCAATAGTGCATCGTAGATTCATCCTCTCGCCATCATGACCTCCCCTTCCGCACCGCTGCACATCGCCATCATTCCCGACGGCAATCGACGCTGGGCGAAGAAACGGAGCCTCCTCCCGTGGAACGGGCATGAGAAGGCCGTGGAGAACTTCCGCACGCTCACGGAATGGTGCCGCAACGATCCGCGCATCGGCATTCTGACCGTCTGGTGCTTCTCGACGGAGAATTGGAAGAGAGAGAATGAAGAGGTGCAACGTCTCATGCAGCTCCTCGAGGATTACCTGCGCCGGGAGCGCAAGAAATTCGTAGAGGAGAAGACAAGGTTCCTGCATTCGGGGAGGCGGGACCGTATTCCTCCGAGTCTCGCGAAGCTCATCGAAGAAGTGATAGAGGAAACGAAGGATCAGACGGAATTCACGCTGCATCTCGCCGTCGATTACGGCGGAAAGGATGAAATCCTGAGGGCCATGGCAAAGACGGAAGGCTCGAAAGCGACGGAAGAATCACTGAGAGCGCACCTCGATCAACCGGATCTTCCCGACATCGATCTCATCATCCGCACATCGGGCGAACAGCGCACGAGCAACTTCTTCCTCTGGCAGAGCGCCTACGCCGAGTGGGAATTCGTCGACAAATTCTTCCCCGATTTCTCCTCCCAAGATCTCGCGAAAGCCGTGGATGATTTTTCTGCGCGTGCCCGACGCTTCGGATCATGAAGAGCGAATCGCAAGCACCTGGCAAAATCATCTTGAGCGGAGAGTACGCAGTCGTGTTCGGTTACCCCGGCATCGCCGTTCCTTCTCCCCAGTACCTGCGCGTGACATTTGAGAAGCTCACGAACAGGGAAGATATCCTGATCGATTGGCCCCAGATCTCCGAGGACGCCCTCTGGCAAACGTACGCCCAGAGAATAATCTCTCTCTGTGAGCAAAAGAGCGAGAAGAGTACTGGCATCCTCTCCATCCACTCCGATATCCCTCTCGGGAAAGGCATGGGTTCATCGACCGCGCTCGTCATTGCGATCTGCCGGTGCCTCCTCGGGCAAGAGTGCGAGATCGACGCCCGTGCGATCGAAGACTCCGTCAACCCCGGGAACAGCGGCATCGACTTCGCGGTGATTTGGAAGGACAAGCCGCTGCGATTTCAGAAAGGAATTGCTCCTGACCCCACGCAGCTTCGTACGGATTTCCTCAAGTGCGGCTCACTCATCGACACCGGCAAAGCGAACGAATCGACGCCCGACCTCGTCGCTTGGGTGAACGAACGATCGAAGGAATCCCAGATAGAGGAAGCTCTGAGAGAAATCGGCGAATGTACAAATCGCCTCCTGGCAGGCGAAGATCCGCTCGCCGTCTTTCGTGATCATCACCGTTGTCAGGTCGCCCTCGGCGTCGTGCCATCCGAAGTTCAAACGCTCATTGCGGGGATCGAAGCGAGAGGGGGCGCGGCGAAAGTGCTCGGCGCTGGGGGGAGAACGGGAGGAGGTGGAATGGTACTCGCGCTCGAACCTTCAGAATAAGTGCTCGTCGATGAGAGAGGCTCCTCTTGCAGGGTTATTCAGAACAACCTTCCGAATCCAACCTAGGTTTTCAAGAACGATTTTCAACTCGGCCGCGTCCTTGCCCTGACAGAATATATGCACATCCTGCCCCGTATTGAGTGTGAAGTAAGCTTCGATGCCTCTCTTGCGAATATCGGGAATGAGACGGATCAATCGAAGGCTCTCCGGCGTGAGATACACGATGCCAGCACTCATGAAAAGAGCGTGCAGATCGAGGGCTTCCTCCTCCAGAAACGCTCCAAACGCCGAGAAGTCCCTCGAAGCAAGAAGTTCTTTGCAGCGTAGGATCTTCGCAGGCATGCGATCAATGCGCGCAGCGTAGTACGGCCCCATGCGCACGCGCTCGTGAGCGACCGAACTGCCGATTTCCTTGCGCTCGGAACTCACCATGACAACCGCATCGACAATATCCCAATGTGCGGGTTCGTACAGCGATAGCGCATAGGAAGTTTCGCTCGTATCACCGTCCAGCCATTCGACGAATCCGTCGGGAATGGAGCGGCAAGCGGAACCTGATGCTTGGCGAGCGAGAATCGAGAGTTCCTTCTCGGAAAGTTTCAACCCCGCGGCCGCAACACCTGCAACCGTGAGTGCCGCGAACCCGGATGACGAAGAGGAGAGGCCTGTACCGACCGAGAAATTGTTCAAGCTGACGACTCTCGCGCGATCGGAAACGGACGCAAGTGCCCGGATCCTGTCGAGATGGTTAATAACACGTTCAACATCCTTCTCTCGAGATTCACCATCAATAGAAATTGAGTCCTTCGAGAGTAAAGGTGAAAATTCCACCGTCGTTGTTGTGAGGATATTGCTCAGATTCATCGAAATGCTCCCATTATCGGGCAAACGAAGCACATCATCCTTGCGCCCCATATACTTCACAAAGGCAATATTCGCCGGTGCCACCGCTGTCGCTTTTTTTGGCATGGATGATCAGTGTACCGTCGCGCCGGGCGCTGAGAAAGTGACAGGGATGACCTGCCCACCCACGCGAGCAATTGATTCTTCTACCCGTTTTTTTGTATCCCCTTCCGCAATAGCAATCATGCAGTCCCCTCCACCCGCTCCCGACAACTTGGCACCGAGTGCCCCCGCATCTAGAGCAGCAGCAATCATCGCATCGAGCGTCGGATGACTGACTCCGAGTGCTGAGAGCAGTTCCGAATTGTCATTGAAGAGCATCCCAAGCGTATCCCATTCTCCTGCCTCAATTGCCAACCGAGCATTGGAAACAATTTTGCCCATCTTCTCATAAATCGCATTCACAAAAACAGGATCTTGCTGCGCTTTTCGTTGCACTGCATCGATAAGCGTTACCGTATCCGCCTTGATGCCACTATAACCAACGACGAGAGGCAGTGCCTCGAGGGAAAGTGGCTCAATGACTTCACCACCTGATCTAAAAAGCAACGTAC
>CAIJNU010000106.1 GCA_903822115.1 uncultured Candidatus Peregrinibacteria bacterium | reverse complement strand
ATCTTCTCCTGATCGGCGATGAATTGGAGGCGCCGGATGATGTCTTCTTCCCGAATGAATCGGAAGATGAAACGTTGGCAGCGCGACTGGATCGTCGCGGGGATTTTCTGGAGTTCGGTCGTGCAGAGGATGAAGTAGGCGTAGGAGGGGGGTTCCTCGAGCGTCTTCAAGAGCGCATTGAATGCGCCCTTCGAGAGCATGTGCGCCTCATCGATGATGTAGACCTTCGCGCCGGCGGCCACGGGAGAGAACTGTACCTTCTCGATCAGATCGCGGATGTTATCGACGCCCGTGTTCGAAGCGGCATCGATCTCGATCAGGTCGACGATCGATCCTTCCACCACGCCCGTTTCGATGTGACGTCGCACGGTCTCATCTTCGATGCCCTGCGTCAGGAGATGCTTGGCGAGGATGCGCGCGATGGATGTCTTCCCGGTTCCGCGCGAACCCGAGAAGAGGTAGGCGTGGGAAATCTTTCGCTGCGTGACGGCATTCTCCAACGTCGTCACGATGGGTTCCTGTCCCACGACATCCGCGAAGGTCTGCGGCCGATAGGTGCGGTAGAGAGACATGAGGGTGGGAGTATAGCGGGTTGTAAGGGGATGTGGACAGTGGAGAAGTTGAAGAGGATCCCTTGGTTTCCTTGATGTCCCCCTATCCCTCTGCCATACTCTTCGAACTATGAAGCGCTTTCTTCCCATCCTCTCCTTCGTTCTTCTCCTTTCGGCTTGCGTCGACACCACGGGTATCTCCGCATCGTCCAGCAAGGAGCCCCGCGGCAATCTCAACTCCTCCGTCGTTGTGACGGAGTACGGAGATTTTCAGTGCCCGGCATGCATCGCGTCGAACGAACTCATCACCAAGCCGCTCTTTCAGAAGTACAGCTCCCGCGTGCGTTTCGAATTCAAGCAATTTCCTCTCCTGACGATTCACGAGTTCTCGATGCCGCTCGCGCAGGCTTCGGAGTGTGCCGCGGATCAGGGGAAATTCTGGGAGTTCGTGGATATGGCGTACGGCGAACAGATGAAGATGGAGCAGGCCACGCCGCCGCAGACATTCAAGTCATCGGATATCGCGGTCTGGGCGAAGAATCTCGGATTGAAAGCGGATCTCTTCGATCGGTGCACGCGTTCCGGCATCAAGCAGAACGCCGTCATGGCGGACTTCAATGAGGGAAGGAGAATCGGTATCAACGGAACTCCCACTTATCTCGTGAATGGTCAGAAGATGGAGACGAACGATATCAAGCTCATCACCGCTGCGATCGATACGGCACTGAAGACGGCTCCGGCCAAAGCCGCACCGAAGCTCTGAGGCGAATGAGCGATCACTGCAGCTGTACGAAGCCCTCGATGCGGTTCAGGACCGTATCGTAGAGGACGGCGCTATGGTATTGCGTTGTGTCACTGGGCGGGAGCGGATATTGCTGCGCGCCGTACGGCGAAGCGAGTGTGCCGAGATCCTTGCTCGTGGGGTCGGGGAATTGTCCATTGCGCGGGTCAATCGATTGCGTGAGGTAGAGGTGAAGAGAGGGGCTCGGGATGGTTGTGAAATCCGGCGAGAAGTACAGGACCTTCTTGAGGAGGAGAGCCGATCCGTTCGTATCCTGCTTCACGGTGAGAAATTGCCCCACCTTTCCGTCGTGCATGAGCAGCGAAATTGCCTGCGCTTTGGCAAGCGCATCGCGCCGTGTGGCATCGACGGTGGCGAGCTTCTGCTGATTCGCTGTGATGTCCTTGTCCTTGTTGATCTGCATATTCACCATCGATTCGGTGAGATCCTCCCAGTAGCGCTGGGCGTAGAGCGGATTTGTCATCATCTTCTCGAAGCTGACGGGATTACTCGTATCGATGGACTTCGCGCAGCCGGCGATGAGGAAGAGTGCGAGGAGGGGGAGGAGCGAAATTTTTTTCATAGGGAGTGGGGAAGGAAAATGATTCAGGCGGCCTGCGCGTACTCGAAGCGCGGGATGGCTTTCGCTTGTTTGGGCGAAGCGGAAGGAGCCGCATCGGCAGTCGACATTCTCTGGTAGGGGACGCCCAATTCCTTGAGCTGCCTCATGCCGGCCTTCAGCGCCGGTTGGACATTGTAGATGATGTACTCGATATCTGCGAAGGGAACATGCTTCTCCACGATGCGCGTCCAGTACCACACGCTGCGATTGTCCTTGTTCTGTTTGATGTACTCGGTGAGGTTGTAACTGTTCGTCGTTTCGTCGACATTGAGCACCTGGGGAGATCGCGTGTCGTTCGCCGAGCGGCCTGCTGGCTTCTCGGATGTATCCGTGGTGAAGTCATTATTCGCCTGCCCCCTCGGCTGGCCGTGCTTGAGGTGCTGGCGCGTGTCCTGCTTTGCATTTTGTCGCAGTCTTTCGTCGATCTCGGGCGTGCTGAATCCGCGATCGCGGCACCACTTCCAGTTGTAGTTCATGCAGCAGAGAGCCCAGAGCGTCTGGTAGTCGCGACTCATCGCTTCCTCGAAGCGCCTGCGGATGCTCTGGTGGGGGATGAGGCGCAAGACACTCTGCATCTTCGCGATGACCTCTCGCGCTTGAGGTTTTTCTTTGGAAGAGGCGGATGGACTATCGCCGCGATGTCGCTGCAAGTAGTCCTGCATGGAGGAGAGTTTCTTGCGATCGGCGGGGCAGAGCTCAGCCAATTTCACCCGCGCGATGAGTTGTTGCGCACTGCCCCAGTCCTCGGCGTCGAGTTCGTGGCGGATGCGGAGGAAGTCATCACGTTCACCTTCGAGCTTGTCCATGGCGTCGAGGCGATGCATGGCCTCTCGCACGTACGATTCCCGTCGATCGAAGTCCCACTCTCCCAGGAAGACATCCAGCGAGACGAAATGGAAGCTCGCCGGCGTGCCCTTCGCGGTTCTCTGCTGTTCGACTCGGTCGAATTGTCCCCGCACCTTCGCCCAGTTTCCCATCAGCTTGGCGAGCGTGGACTCGGTTGCGTTGGCTTTGCCGTGCACGAACTGTTCGATCTTCTCCCGCGACGCTCCGCTCTCGAATATCCGTCGCAGCCACGAACCGACTTTGTGCGGTGCGAGAATACGCCGTTTGGGATTGCTCGGACTCGCCGCATCCTCAAGTTTCGCCTTCGCTTCCGCGTACAGTGTGCGCATCTCCTTGCCCTCGGCGGGCTTCTTCCCTCTGTCGCGCTCATAGGCTTTCAGGAATGCGAGTGCCTTGTCCACAAGGTGGCGACGTATGGGATAGCGCGTGGTTCCGTTGAGGAATTCCGAAGAGCGCAGAATGGCGAGATCGGCATTGTCTTTTATGTCCTGTGCTTTCAGGCCGAGCGCCTTCTCTCGACTCTGCACGTCCTTATAATCCCTCGCGAGCCGTTCCCAATTGCGCTTGTACTCCGGGAGAGTCTTCTCGATGAATACCCTCTTTTCCAACCATGTCCCTTCCTTGAGCCGCGCCTTCCACTTCGTCGCGCTGGCGGGAAGGATCCACTTCTCTCGCTCGGCCTCATTGATCGTGGAAAGTGCCTTGCGTCCCGCGTCCTCGGCTTGTCGTATGAATAGTGGGACGTACGTATCGCGATATTTCTTCAGCTCCTGCGTTTTCTCCTCCTCGGATTTCGTATACTGCAGCGCCGTCTCCGAGAGACCTTTTTCGAAGTACTCTTGGACGTCGCGGATTGTCATCGCCGAGCTCTCGTTCGACGCACTTTGCATCAGCGCGGCGCGGCATTCACTGCGGATTCTATTGTGGATGTCTCGCGACGAAGTACGGTCTTCTCGGGAAGTGCCCGATTCCGCAGAACGTGTCTGCGTTGCGCCATCCAGCGACGAAAAATCCCGAAGCGCCATGGTAAGGCGAGTGTACCACAGCGTCCGGTTTGCGATGAAAGTTCCTCCAAATTTTTCGGTTCTCTGCTATGCTCGCCGTCCATGATTCTCTGTGACCGCGACATCCGCGAAGCGATACGAAAAGGGAGAGTGAAGATCGAGCCGCCCGAGGCGGAAGGGGAGTGGCACATCCACGCCTCGAGCATGGATCTGAGGCTGGGCAACGTCTTCAAGCTCTACGAGCACAGCACGTTTGCGATCCTCGACCCCAAAGCTCCGGAGAGCTTTCTCGGAAACGTGCGCACAGTCACTGTCACCGATGACAAACCGTTCATCGTGCAGCCGGGAGAATTCGTGCTCGGCGTGACGCGCGAGACGATCACGGTGCCGGATGATCTGGTGGTGCGCGTCGAGGGCAGGAGTTCGCTCGGACGGCTCGGGATCATCGTTCACTCGACCGCGGGGTATGTGGATCCGGGATTCTCGGGGACGATCACGCTCGAGATCAGCAATCTCAATCGACTTCCGGTCGCGCTCTATCCGGGGATGCGCGTCTGCCAGATTGCATTCGAGCAATTGTCGGGGCCTGCGGACATGCCCTACGACAAGAAACCGGGGAGCAAGTACCAGGGGCAGTCGCTGCCGGAGGAGAGTCGGCTCTCGATGGATCCGGAATTTCAATCGTAGAGCAGTGTCACTCTGAGGAGCTTCGAAGGAGGTCACGAAGGGGGACACGTCTCCATGGCAGTCGGTCGCATTTCGTGACGCCCCGCATTCGCGGGGCTCCTCAATGAGACACGACTGCTCGCGCATCGTCGAGAAATGCTGCTATTATGAGTATGGCGTGGACGATTAGCTCAGCTGGTTAGAGCGTGCGATTCACATTCGCAAGGTCACTGGTTCGAATCCAGTATCGTCCACCATGTTCACATCCGAAAGTCGTAGAGCCTGTGGTGAGCTTGTCGAACCATTCAACTCCTATGCCGCCCACCAACCTTCGCGCAGCGAAGGTTGTTCGCCATTCTTGTAAATAAAAAATACTATGCTATAAATGTACTATGGGTCTTGGGCACCAAAAAGGCCATGTGCACGGCGATCGGGTGAGCGGTGGTCACACAACGCTGATCGATGGCGCAGATGATGTTGTGCGGGGGTTGGGGCGGTTGTCATGGTTCGACACGGTGCGGCCGAGCGTCATCAAGCACGCACGCGGAGGGAGTCCTTCCGTGACGATTCGCCTTCATAACGATCCGAATCACAGAGACGCGCTCAAGCTCATTTTTCGAAAGTCCGGCTCCGCGCAGGATGTCTACCTCCATGTTCCCGATCTCAACGGGAATCTGCGGAATGTTATCGCCGATATTACGAGGGTGGTCGGTGAAAGGCTCCATGGCATCGATGTGCATGACAGAACTGCGGAGCGCATTGCAGAGGATGTGCGGGGACAGGTGAAAGGTGTGATAGATGGAAGAGGTCGTAGGGCGAAGTGATTGGAAACTTTCATTTTCGATCAAAGGATTTATATGGCCACTCCACGTGCCAATCTTGACAATAATTCAAAATACTTATTATATCTTTTCATGGGAAAAGACCAGATACCCCACTTCAACCGCCACGATCCGCTCTTCAAAGATCCTTTGGCCTTTTACAAGAAGTATTACGACGGAGTGGCGCGCGGGGAGCTTCAGAATGTTGATGCCCATCTCTACAAGAAACTCCGACGCGAAGGTCTCCTCAACAACTTGCCGACAAATGCCCGTGTCATCACGGACTCCATTGCCGTTTACCGCAGTCGATATGAAGGCGTCATGCGCGAAGACCTCGCAGAAAGAGATCCCCAGCTCCATCGACGTCTTATCGAGGACGGTTCCATCATTTTTGTTCCCATGCGCAGGGGCGGGCGCAGCCTCGATCATCCTCTTGATTACTACCATGCTCACTATGAGGGTCTGAGGCGTGGGGAGCTGGCGACGATAGATCATAGTCTCTATCAGCGTATGCTCGACGACAACGTCATTATCGAAGTGCCCTCTCGGGAGCGGGCTGCGCAGCGTGTCATCGGTGATGCCCTGGACTACTACCATGAGCATTACAATGGTGTCGTTCGAAGAGAACTGAGAAAGCTCGACAGTTCCCTCTATCAGAGATTATCGAATCAGAGGGTGCTTGATCTGATTCCCGAGGATTGAGGATTCTGGTAGTAATGATCCATCGAATCAAGATTCTGTTGCAAATCGGATTACCCGGTGTATACCATCCCCGATGACACAAGAAAAGAGTTACCCTGAGTATGAAACTGCAGTGAGAAGAGTCGCCAAAATCCCCGAGAACAACCCGGATCGAGGGTTGGCTGTGAGAATGACGGAGAAGGGACTTGCGATGCGGGCACGGGAGCATCGAATAACATTCACGCAGTGGCTCGAGCTCTCTGGTCTCTTGCATGATAAGAAAGCAGCTTGATTGAATTACCGTTAGACTCGCGATTCTTTTTTGTAAAATTTGAAGCGCTCGCTCACTCCCGTTACTTCTATCACGTCGTTCCAGGATTTGGGTTTCATAATTTCCTCTCGAATCCGCTGGGATCTCTCTTTTTTCGTGCCGGGGGTTTTGTTGCGCGGCGTGACCCAGTGGTAGCGGTCGTGGTAGAAGATGACTGACGTGTTGCGGATGGCGAAATCGCCTGTCGAGAGGCGAAGCGCATGTTCCCACGCTTCTTTCTCTCTGCCCTTCATGAGTTCGGGATGCGCGGAACGTTCCCAATTGGAATTGTTGGGGTCGCCGATGCAGGAGAATGCATGCGGTGTGCGCACCACTTGCTCCATCTGGTCTGCGATCGTCGGTTCGCGATTCTCCGGAAGGGGCGGAGCGCCGCGGAGCATCCCCTTCATTCCGATGCGATTTTTGATGACGTTCGCGATGAGCTCGCGGTCCTTGTCGTCCACTTCCGCTCCCGCTTCCGAGAAAATCACGCGCGCAACGAACACGTTCGGAGGGGATTCATTTTGCTCTTTGGCTTCCGCGCGTTTGACGGTTTTAGTTTCCTCCCGCGGAGCCGCTGGCTGCGCTTGCGACTGCGGGATATTGAGTTGCTGACCGATGCGCAGCTTCCGGGGATCGACATTGCTGTTGAGTGATTCCAGAGTCTTCACCGATATCCCAATTCCGCGCTCCTTCGACAATTTTTTCGCGATGCTACTCAGCGTGTCTCCGGATTTCACCCGATACGACGCCACGGAGTTACGTAGTTCCTGCAGTTTTAACCTCGTTATATCTATCGAATCTTGTTCATCGGGAGACGGGAGTGGAGAGGTCTCAATGGAGTTATCGAACATGCGGAATCAAGAAAGCAACTTCGAGCATAGCGAGCGATTTCTCCGCGGGCAATTTCTCCTTACGCTTCGATGCGCGAGAACAGGTAACTCCCAATGATGAGGAGGAGCAACGTGATGGCGCCGAGCACAGTGAGATCGAGAGGAAGCCCCAAATGCGCCGGCGGGATCAGCGCTCCGCGCAGCCCATCCACGCCGTAGGAGAGGGGATCGATGCGGACGATGATGGCCAGAACCGTTGGGAGATTCTGCAGGGGAAAGAGAGCTCCCGAGAGGAAGAAGAGCGGCATGACGAGGAAGTTCATGACGAGTTGGAATCCTTGGAAGTCGGAGAGGACGGAGGCGATGGCCGTGCCGAGCGCGGTGAAGAGCACGGCGATGAGGAAGACGATGAGGAGAGCGACAGGCAGCATCATGTAGCTCGTTGGCCTGAAGCCCGCGATGAAAGTGAAGCAGAAGATGATGATGCCTTGGATGGAGGCGATGGTGGCGCCGCCGAGTGTGCGTCCGATCATGATGTTCATGCGCGAGGTGGGAGCGACGAGCGTCTCCTTGAGGAAGCCGAACTGTCGATCCCAGATGATCTCGATGCCGGAGAAGACCGCGGTGAAGAGGATGCCCATTGCCATGACGCCCGGAGCGATGACATCCATGTAATTCGCACCCGCATTTGCCTTGGCGTAGATGGGTCCGAATCCGAAGCCGAGCGCAAAGAGGAAAAGCAGCGGTTGCCCCAGAGATCCGATGACGCGCGACTTGGAGCGGAAGGTACGCTTGAGTTGTCTGAGCCACAGGATGTAGACGACGTTCATAAGGGAGAGGGAGTTATCGCTTGGTCCACATGCGGTGACGCTGTCGCATGGCATCGATGCCGCTCGCGTCTTCGTCGCGGATCGCTTTGCCCGTGAGGGCGAGGAAGGCGTTTTCCAGTGAGTCGCTCTTCGTCTGTTCTCTCAGGACTTCTGCGCTTCCCTGAGCCACGATATTGCCGTGATCGATGATGGCAATCTTGCGCGCCACCTTCTCCGCTTCCTCCATGTAGTGTGTCGTCAGGAAGACGGTAATGCCTTCTTCTTTATTGAGATCGATGACGTATTGCCAGAGGTGATTGCGGGTCTGGGGATCGAGGCCGATCGTCGGCTCGTCGAGGAAGAGTACCTTGGGGTGGTGGAGGAGGCCGCGCGCGATCTCGAGTCGTCGCTTCATGCCTCCGGAAAATTGTTTAACGAGATTATTGCGGCGATCGTTCAGCTCGACGATCTCGAGGAGTTCGTCGATGCGTTTGCGCCGGAGTTCCTTCGGAACGTGGTAGAGGACGCCGTGGAATTCCATGTTCTCCCATGCCGTGAGTTCATCGTCGAGGCTCGGATCCTGAAATACTATGCCGAAGCTCTTGCGGACGGCATCTTTATCGATCATCGGATCGAATCCGTTGATCTTTATTGTCCCGCTCGTGGGCTTGAGCAACGTCGTGAGCATTTTGATGGTCGTGGTCTTGCCGGCTCCGTTGGGGCCGAGAAATGCGAAAATATCGCTCTGTTCAACCGAGAAGGTGATGCCGTTGACGGCGGTGAAGTCTTTGAATTTCTTGGTGAGATTCTCCACCTCGATGATCGCTGACATGAGCGCAGGATAGCGTTCATTTTATGCAAGGATCAAGCAATAGGCTGTGAAAATTTCCTGTACACTCCTCCCATGCCCGTCAATGTCGATCGCATTCTCTACCGGGATGATTCCTTCCTCGCAGTGCAGAAGCTGTCTGGCGAGCTCGTAGTGAAGGGGAAGGGGCCGGTGGGCAAACTCCCGCTCCTCGATTTTCTGAAGAAGACCGAACCCGGCCTTCGTCCGCTCAATCGCCTGGATTTCGAGACTTCTGGCATCGTGCTGTTCGCGCGGACGAAGCAGGCGTTCGAGGCGGCGCTTGCGGCGATGAAGAGCGGCGCGAAACCGTGGGTGAAGACGTACCGCACGATTGTCAAAGGTCATATTCCAAGGGAAAAAGGCGAGGTTACCTTCCCGCTTCCCGCGCGCGTGGGAGGGGAGAAGATTCCCGCGAAGACGATATTTCGCGTGCTCAATCGCTTCCCGACCACCACGTATGTCGAAGCTCAAATCGAAACCGGCCGCCATCATCAGATCCGCCGTCATCTCGCGGCGATCGGGCATCCGCTCGCGCTCGATACCATCTATGGTGATCACAAATTCAATCGCACGTTCTCGCGGGCGCTGCGCTGCCACCGATTCTTCCTCCACGCGCTCTCTCTGACCTTCACGCATCCGATTACGGGAGAGCAGGTGCGCATCGCCGCCCCCCTTCCGCAGTCCTTCGAAGTCGCAGTGAAGAAACTCGGAGGTGGAAGGTGAATGGATGAAACAATAGCGCTCTGAAGATGGATCACGGTCAACGTTGTTTCTTGATATCATGGCTTCGTATGGAGGAAGCAAAGGAGGCCATCATGGGCGCGCTCCTGAAAAACGGGGTGATCGGCTCGCTGGAAGAAGTCCTTGAGATGAAGCCGGTTGAAGCGGGACTCACGAATTATCCCTACATCGTCGTGACCTCCAAGACGCAAATTTTCTGTAAGCATGCGCAGCGAAAAACCAAGGGGATAGCGGTTGCGCAGGAAGTGGATGGGAGATTGGAAACGGAAGCGAGAGCCATCCAATTAATGAGGAGGCTCGTCGGGGACGCGACGTATCTCCCGGAAGTACTGTTCTATGATTCGGTGTTCTGCGTTCTTGCGCTCAAGGTCGCTCCGGAGGGGGCTCGATTGCTATCGGATGATTTACTGCAGGGGAAAGTGGAACCGAAGATTTCTCGTCGCGTAGGCCAAATTTTGGCTCAGATGCACAGTGTTTCCTTCGGAAACGATGACGCTCGTCGGGAACTTTCAAGCACGGATGTCCTCGAAAAAATTCGCTTTCCGATAACGTATCACAACATCTCGCACATTCCCGAGATTCAATTGTGTGCGGATGCGCTGGCAGACGAGTTGTTACTCACCAAGATGTGTATCGTTCATTGCGATTACAAACCGAACAATATCTTCGTGTGCCCGCGTGGCGATGTCCTCGTCATTGATTTCGAGTTTGCGCACTTCGGAGATCCTGCATTTGATTGCGGATTTTTGATCGGTATGTATGTACATTTCGCTCTGGTTCACCCAAATCGATGCGGAGCGTACATCTCTGCCATTGAAGATTTTTGGCGGGCGTACTCAGAGATAACGAAAGTGCCGCACCTCGCGGAACTCGAACGTCGTTCGCTGCGGCACGCCGGGGCTTCGACCCTCGCGCGGTTGGATGGGGCATTGAAATTTCCTTCGTCGCAGCATGAGAGCGCAAGGAGCATTCTGAGGCCGCTCGGGCAGAGGATGATTCTTGGGGAGTTCAGTACTGTGCAAGACATTCGCGCATACTTCCATTCCATTGAGAATGATCTGAACTGACGCAATGGTCGCGCGCCAGTTCGTCTTTGCCATTCCGGGAGTTTCCCATTCCCCATTCTCAATTGCGTCACAGAGCTTTATTATGTCCCCATGAAAGCGTCCCCCTCGCCCCTACGCGTCCTCTCCGGCATTCAGCCCTCCGGCCAATTGCACCTGGGAAATTATTTCGGTTCGATCAAGCCGAATCTGGATTTTCAGGGCAAAGCGGATCAAAGTTTCTTCTTCATCGCCGATCTCCACGCGCTCACGACCCTGCAGAGCGGGGAACTGCTCCGACAGGCGCGACGTGACATCGTCCTCGATTACCTCGCGTGCGGATTCGATCCCCAGAAGTCCATCATCTACTTCCAGTCCGACGTTCCCGAGCACACCGAGCTCATGTGGATCCTCTCGACGGTGACGCCGATGGGTCTGCTCGAGCGTGCGGTGAGCTACAAGGAGAAGGTGTCCAAGGGGATCGCGGCGACGGCCGGCCTCTTCACGTATCCGGTTCTGATGGCGGCGGATATTCTGCTCTACCAAGCCAATCTCGTGCCGGTGGGCCGGGATCAGAAACAGCACCTCGAGATCACGCGGGACATTGCGGTGAAGTTCAACAACACGTTCGGAAAAGCTTTCACGCTCCCCGAGCCTCTCATCCGGGAGGATGTCGCGGTGGTGCCGGGCACCGACGGACAGAAGATGAGCAAGAGTTACGGCAATACGATTCCGCTCTTCGGATCCGAGGCGGCGATCAAGAAGGCGATCATGGGCATCGTGACGGATTCGGTAGGCGTGGACGCTCCGAAGAATCCGGAGAAGAGTGTCGTTTTTCAGATTCATCGTCTCTTCCTCACGCAGCATCAGCAGGAATCTCTGGCAGAGGAGTACGAGGGAGGTTTGGCCTATGGCGAGGCGAAGAAGAGACTGCTTGCGACGTTCCTCGAACATTTTTCACCGCTTCGCGAGAGGCGCGAGGAGTACGCGAAGAAGACCGCGTTAGTCGATGAGATTCTCGCCGAAGGCGCACGCAAGGCGAAAGTGATCGCGGAGGAAACGATGGAGAATGTGCGGGAACTTGTCGGACTATGACGCGCCTGATTCTCGCGTCGGCGAGCCCGCAACGGCGGATACTCCTCGAGGGGCTTGGCATCTCCTTTGAGGTAGTGACGTCGGAGGGAATCGATGAATCCACGTTCCCACAGCGCGATCCCGTGGAGCGTTCCCAGTCGCTTGCACGGCTCAAGGCGGAGGATGTCGCTTCGCGAAGGAAGGACGCGTGGGTCGTCGGATGCGATACGCTCGTCGTTTCCGCAGATGGCGAGATTTTCGAAAAACCTGAGGATGAGAAGCAGGCTTGCTATCAGATCTCGGCACAGAGCGGTCGCACCTCCATCGTGCACTCCGGACTCTGCTTGATTTCACCCACAGGGAAAACATTCGAGGGGATTTCATCTTCCGAGGTGCGGTTCAAAAAACTCTCTGCCGAGGAGATCGATTGGTGGATCGGCAAGAGACTCTGGGAGGGAAGGTCGGGATCGTTTCAGATCGACGGACTCGGCCAACTCATGATCGAAGAGATCAAAGGTGATTGGACGAGCATCGTTGGGTTTCCCGTATTTCTTTTTGGCGAGATGAGTCGAGAGGCGGGTGTTTCCTTTCTCTGAAGTGTTAGAGGGGAGGGAGGCGATAGTTCATGAGGGCTTTTCTTGCGGTCTGGTAGCCAGGAATTACCCTTTCCACTTCCCGCCAGAACGCCGCGGAGTGATTGCGGACGATGCGGTGTGTGAGCTCGTGAATGATCACGTAGTCGAGAAGGGGGAGTGGAAGAAAGAGGAGCGCGGCGTTGAGCGTCACATCTCCTCCGGAGGAACAACTGCCCCACTGGCTCGTCATGTATCCGAGTCGCACGTTTCGCAGTTTCACACGGGGTGAAATTTCGTTGAGCTTGCGCACTCGCTCGCGCATGTGCGGGAGTTCTTCGCGGCTGAGCAGCGACCACAAGAGGTGGTGGAGGGAGCGGCGCTCCATACCGGGTGCGACGGAGATCGCCCATCCGTCGGCACTCTTCACGGTGCGAGTTCTTGGCTTCGGAACGAGGAAAAAGCGATACGTCCTCCCCGTCGGTAGTGAGAGAGTGAGTTGATTCTCCCCATCGATGAGAGATTGGAACGGCCGGACGAGAGCGCGCTTCTTCTCGCGCAGGATCACATGTTGCATGCGTCGCAGCAAATGCTCAGCGTGTTCACGTTCTTCGTTCGCCGAGAGATTGCGGGCAAGACGAATGACTATCGTGTCACCCTTCACGACGGCTCGCGAATGTTTGTTGCGTGTTCTTTCGATGCGGTGCTGCATGCGAAAATCGGGTTAGAGGGCGGAATCTCTATCCGCACCCGGTAACTCGTCGAACTGCAGAAAGCGGAAAGTGGAGAGAATCTGCTCCGGTCCGGTCAGTACGGATTCGAGATCGACCAGTTGCTCCTTCTTCGCCGCATCGAACTCCTTTGCACTGGTGCGGATCGTTGCGCGGATCATCACGTAATTGCCGCTGTTTTCGTTGAGGGGGAAATCGCGGACGAAGAGATAGGTGGAGCTGAGACTCCCGTCATCATTGGTGAAGTTCGGTGTCGCCAACGCGTAGAGCTGCCGGTCGGCGATCTTCCATGCCGCCTGGCGCATATCGGGTAGCAGCTCACTTTGCAACGATCCCCGGATCTTCTCGAGTGTGATCTGATTGATAGACTTCTGATCGGTGATTTTCACGACGGTGCTCCCCGTTTCTTCCTGCACGACATAGGTGGACGGGTAGTGAAATTCAAATCCGAGCGGTGCGGAATGAAATACCTTCCAGGTATTTGTATTCACCTGTGCGGCGCAGTGAACGAGGAGCGGTTGCGATGGTGAGAGGGATTCGACGAAAGCCAGAAACCTGAATCCCGCGTGTGTGTAGAAGAAGAGCGCGAGGCTGATGACGAGGCCGAAGATTATTCCGGAGAAGAACGAGTGGGATTTTTTCATGAGCGAGCGGGCGGATTGTAGCGCGAATCTTTCGGCATGGGCACGTGCTTCCGAAGGGATTCCACCACGGTCTGGAGATCACCGTTGACGAAGATGCGATCGAACAGATCTTTTCGGTCTCTCAGGAACGCGAGTTCACGCTCGGCTTGCTTGAGCGAACGCTTGACGAGTTCCTGGCTTCTCTCGCCGCTCTTCAGGAGCCGACGCAGCAGGTGGCTGAGCATCGTGCGCTTGCTGCGCCCGGGAGGGAGGAGGCCGAACGAGAGTAACGAGCGACGGCCGTAGTGCGAGGCGAGCCCCTGGAGCAGATGTGTCTCGGTGATGACGACCGGTAATTTCCCCTTCTTCCAAATGCGCTCGATATCCGAAGCGCGATACCCGCACCAACACTCTTCGTCCGTGTCGGTCACGGCGTGGGCCATCGCGACGATTTCTCCTTTCTGCTTCATCTCCGTAAAGGCGCGCTTGGTCACGCAGTGCGTTCCCTTTTCCTTCGCTGTTTTTCTCGGGCAGGTTCTGGTGATCGGCACCTCCTCGGTGACCTCGGCTGTCATGTGCAGCAGGAGCCGGCCAACCGTCGTTCTCCCGACTCCCGCGGGACCCGTGAGGGCGAGGATGTACCCGGGGAAATCGAGCATGGGAGATGCTTTCTGTTGCACCGGTTCGAAGCTCACATCGTAGATGCGCAGTCCTTCTTCATTCACGGTCTGCAGGCGCATGCGCGGACGCACGGGCGCGCCGATCGGAAGGGGAGAGGTGACGGAGGCGATGATGCGTGTGTGATCCTCCAATTGAATCAGCGCGATGTGACGCGGGTGACGGCCTACGCGCGCGGGCGGATGCATGAGCGTGGTGCAGGCGAGCACCATGCCATTCTGGAGCTTATGGGAGAGTTTCTTCTGGGCGCGGTGGGCGACGGGGGAGGTGTCAGGCATGGGAGTGCTCGAGAATGTGGACGCCGCACGTTGCGGCTGCTCCTCCGAAATTGTGCGCCATGCCGAAACGCTCGCCGTCGCGGCGCAGCACCTTCGCGATGTCGATGATTTGCTTGATGCCCGTGGCTGCGACGGGATGGCCGCACCCCTTGAGTCCTCCGCTCTCGTTCACGAGGACCGGCGCATCATTTTTTCGTTCGAAGAGTCGTCGGTACACGGAAATGCCATGCCCCGGATCCGCGAATCCGAGATCCTCCACGTTGATGAGCGCGGCGATGGAGAAGCAGTCGTGCGTCTCGAGGAAACGGATCTCCGAGAGCTTGATTTTTGCTTCCTGCAGAGCTTTTTCCGCTGCATCCTTCGTCGCCGAGAACGACGTGATCGAGGGGCGGTGCACGAGGCTCAGCGTGTCGACGGCGATCTGCGAAGCGGCGATGCGGATGTCGCTTTGGTGCTGCGTCGAGAGGATGCATGCGGCCGCTCCGTCGGAGATGGGCGAACAGTCGAGGAGGCGCAGCGGATCGGCGACGAGCGTGCTGCGTGAGACCGCTTCCGGCGAGATCTCGGATCGAAATTGCGCATAGGGATTCTCCTTCGCCCGCGCGTGGTGGACGGCGCTCACAATGCTCAGGTCGTCGCGTTTCAGTCCGTACTCGTACATGTAACGGCTCGCGATGAGGCCGAAGATCCCGGGGAATGTGAGACCGGCCGGCCGATCCTCCTCCGCATCAGCGGCTCCCATCAGCGCCTCCGCTATCACGTCCGCAGACACATCGGTCATCTTCTCCGCGCCGACGACGAGCACCGTCTTCGCGCGTCCGCTCTCGAGGAATGCGCAGGCGGTATGGAGCGCGAGCGAGCCCGAGGCACAGGCGGACTCCACGCGGATGGCGGGCGGTCGATGGGGGAGCAGCGCCGACGTCAGCGATCCCAGATGCGCCTGATCGCTCCCGATCTCCCCGAGCATGTTGCCGATGACAATCATGTCGATATCGAGTGCGGTGCAGGGGGAGGATGTTATTGCCGCGTCAATTGCCTCATTCATGAGGTCTCGAAGGCTCTTGTCCCAGTGCTCGCCGAAGCGAGTTTGACCGGCGCCGGCGAGGAAAATATCGCGTTGCATGATTCAAATTTTGAGAACGCCGCAGTGTTCGAGGTACTGATCGTACGTGAGCTCCTCGGGAGCGCGGTGATCCGGAGGAAGCGGGACGCCGTCGCGCAGCATCGTGAAGAGGAAGGCGTCGGAGCCCGACCCCGATCCGTAGGAGACGAGGAGGATGCGCTCGCCCTTTTTCGCCGTCTGCAGAACGGAGGTGAGGCCGAGGAGCGAGCAGGCGCTGTAGGTGTTGCCGATATCGGCAACGACAAATCCACTTTGCATTTGCTGCTTCGAGAAGCCGAATTCCTTCGCTATGGCCAGCGGAAACTTGGCGTTGGGCATGTGGAGGACGACGTGTGTGAGATCCTTGGGGTCGGTCTTCGTCGTTTCGAGAATGCCCTGCAGCGCGTGGCGTACGTGTCGGAAGTAGGAGGGTTCTCCCGTGAATCTTCCCGCATGCCGCGGAAACTTCTCCCCCGACGGTCGCCAGAAATCTGGAGTGTCTGTGGTGAAGGAGAGCGTGTGATCGATGCGGCAGAGCGCGTGCGGGGATTTCTCCGTGCCGAGGATCACCGCAGCGGCGCCTGCGGCGGCCGTGTACTCGAGCGCGTCGCTGGGTCGCCCCTGCGCGGTATCGGTTCCCATCGCCATGCCGTAATTGATCTGTCCGCTGCGGATGAAACTGTCCACGATCTGCACGCCCGCCGTTCCCGCCTTGCAGGCAAATTCGAGGTCGGCTGCGAAGCAGAAGGGGTCGAGCGCGAGAGCGGACGCGAGCATGGAGCTCGTCGGTTTCACGGCGTAGGGATGGCTCTCGGATCCGACGAAAATCGCGGAGATCTGCGCCGGTTTGATGCCGGCCATTTCGATCGCCTGTTTCCCGGCTTCGAATCCCATAGTGAAACTATCCTCATCTTTTCCGGGGACGGTCTTCCACTCGATACCGAGTGATTTTTTCACTTCAGCACCGCTTTGCCCCCACCGCTTCGCGATCTCTTCGAGGCGGATGCGGAAGCTGGGAACGTACTTGCCGAAGCCGACGATGGCCGCGGAGGGCATCGGTGGGGAGTGTACCAGAAAGACGGATGGGGAAGAGGAAATCCCCGTATTTCGTCTTGCGTCTACCGTGCGAGTTTTCGGTGGGCTGAAGCCAAGGTGTGAGTCGCTTGGGCTGCGAGGAGGGAGATCTCTCCGGCGAGGACGGCGGCGGCGATGGATTCGGCCAATTGCTGTTTAGGTTTGAGAGAGGTTTGAGGGTGGAGGAGGAGTCGCAGTGCTTCGGATTGCGAGGGCAAGGTTGTCCCTCCGCCCCGTACGCCACAGATCACTGCGGGAAGGTGCGTTGCGATACGAAGGGATGTTCCTTCGACCGTGACGATGGTGTCGGCGAGAGATCCCTCAACGACGTGCGCCGGATCCTGACCGGTGGCGATGAAGAGTGCAGAAATGATATTGGCGACTTGGAGATTGCGGCCGAGCGCGAATGCGACCGTGGACCCTGCCCGCAGCTTCGCTCTCGCAACGCCTGCCATTTCTTCGGCGGATGTCTTCAGGATTTCCTTAAGCGTCTTTGCGCTGACGATCGCCTGAACCGATACGTCGAAACCGCGTCCTTTTTGCTTCGTACGTAGACTCGGCTTCTTATCGGAATCGACATTTCCGGCAACTGTCACGAAGCGGCCGGTGGATGGAAGGAGCTCCTGTGCGATCCAATCTCCCGCCGCCTGACAGGCAATCGTTGCCATGTTCATGCCCATTGCCTCGTCCGTGTCCAAGGCGAGAGTGAGAAAAACATGGTCATCTTTCTCATCGATATCGAAGCCAAGCAGGTTCAGGTGGCCGCTCGTGCTCTCCGCGAGATGTTTCCAGTCCGCCTTTCGTTCCTTGAGTGCAGCTGCGAAAGTTTCTGAATCCTTCGGCACGAAGAACGCGAGCGACCGTGTCATGCCGCGATTGATTGAAGTCGTCTTCACCTCGGATTGGGACAGGGCTTTGCACCCCCGATTGACGCTCGCAACGAGCGCGGCTTCCGTGGTTGCGAGGGGGAGGTGGATTTCTCCGACTTCGCCTGAGCTGAACGTGACAGAGAGGGGGCCGGCATATCCCACTGGCAGTGCAACGCATCCGATCATTTGCTCGCAATTGTGTTCGTCGGCGGCACCAATGACATCAGAGGAAGCAGCGAGGTGGGGAAGTGAAATACCGAGTTCCTCTTCCACTCTCTTGCGCCTCTCGGTGCATCGTTTCTCAGCATCTAGGCCCTGTGGAAGTGTGCGGAGATCCATTGCGGGCAGTGTATCATCTTTCCGTGGACGACTTCGTCACTGCATCGGCTCCCGGCAAGCTCATGCTCATAGGTGAGCATGCCGTGCTGCACGGATACCCATGTCTCGTGACAGCGGTTTCTGCGCGCATGCGAGTAACGCTGACGCGCATGCAGGAGAATACTTTCGTATTACTCGCTCCGGATGTTGAGAGGAATGAATTAAAGAAGCCTATGGAAGAAATAGCACTCGGTAATATTTCTAAAGCAGCTGTATTTGCGGAAACAGCTGTTCGAAACTTTTCTCGCGAGTATCAGTTCGAAGGAGGATTGCGTGTCGAGACCTCCTCAGATTTTCCGTCGACATTTGGTTTCGGTTCTTCTTCCGCGGTGACGGTTGCTATCATGGCAGCTCTCTCTCATCTCTTTAACATTCGTCTCTCTCAGCGAGAACTCTT
>CAIJNU010000105.1 GCA_903822115.1 uncultured Candidatus Peregrinibacteria bacterium | reverse complement strand
ACGGATGAATACCGATGCCATGGTACACGAGCCCCGCGGCTTCGACGTCTTTCGGTTCGTACACGTTCCTCCCGTCGAAGAGATCCTTTCCGCGCATCGCAGATTTCACATCTTTGAGGTCGACGCCGCGGAAGATATCCCACTCGGTGAGGAGGACGACGGCGTCCGCGTCCTTTGCGGCATCGAGAGGACTTGCGGCGAAGCGAATCCCCGAAGGGAAGAGTTGGCGCGTATTTTCCATCGCGGCGGGATCGTGCGCGGCTACAGTGAACCCTTCTTTGAGGAGGAGCGGGATGAGATCGAGGCTCGGCGCTTCGCGCATGTCGTCCGTACGCGGTTTGAAGCTCAGCCCCCACAAACACACCGTTCCCCTCGATGGGAGCGCCGCGAGAATTTGTGCGAAGAATCGCTCGCGCTGGTGGCGGTTCACGGCATCCGTGGCTTCGAGGATGGGGAAGGACAATCCCTTCTCCTTCGCCGTCGCCAGAAACGCTTTCACATCCTTGGGGAAGCAGCTGCCGCCGTAGCCGATGCCGGCGTGGAGGAATTTCGGTCCGATGCGGTGGTCGAGCCCCATGCCCGCGGCGACGTGACGGATGTTCCCTCCACTCTCCTCGATGAATTCCGTGAGCATATTGATGAAGCTGATGCGCGTGGCGAGATAAGAGTTCGACGCGTACTTCACGATCTCCGCGCTCTCGCGATCCATGAAGAGGAGCGGTTTGCCGACTCTCGTGATCGGACGGTAAAGCTCTTTCATCAGTGCCTTCGCCTTCTCATTCCCGTTCACGCCGACGACGATGCGATCGGGCATGAGCGTGTCGGGGACCGCCATGCCTTCCCGCAGGAATTCGGGATTACTGATGACGGGAATCGTGAACGTCTTGCCGCGCTTCTTCAGAACTTCAGCGATCTTCTCCTCGCAAGCTCGACCCGTCCCCACGGGAACAGTCGACTTATTTACGAAGACGATTTCCTTCTCAGCGTGTTCGGCCACGGACTGTGCCACCGTGAAGACCGTGCGCAGATCCGCTTTCGCACCTTCGCCGGGCGGCGTGGCGACGGCGGAGAACACCATGTCGATGTCTTTGAGGGAAGAGGGCAGGTCGGTCGTGAAGCGGAGGAATCCGCTCGTCAGTCCTTTCTGGATCAACTCTTCCAGTCCCGGTTCGTAGATGGGGCTTCTTCCTTCTTTCAGCATCGCGATTTTCTTCTCATCGATGTCGATGCCGGTCACGTAGTGTCCCAGCTCCGCGAAGCATGTCGCAGTGACGAGTCCCACGTAGCCGGTGCCGACGACGGCGAGTTTCATAGATTGAGAGTGTAGCGGGAGGGGAGGGGGTTGTCAGGGTGGGTTGGGAGGACAGAGGACGTAGGAAGTAGGACGTAGGACAGAGGACGGATGATCAATAAGTTTCTTCTCTTGTGTGCATCTCATCTCTACTCTACGTCCTCTGTCCTACGTCCTAACTCCTTCCCCGATTCCCCTTTCCAAGGCACACTGTCGCCGTTCCAATCACCCACTATGAAAATCCTCGTCACTGGTTCCATCGCCTACGATCTCCTCCTCACCTACGACGGCTCGTTTGCCGACGCGATCGACCCCGCGCATATCGAGGAACTCTCCATGGCATTCGTGACGCCGCGCTTCGCCAAGCATCACGGAGGGACGGGGGCGAACATCGCGTGGAATCTCAAGCTCCTCAATCAAGATCCTCTCCTCATCGGGAGTGTGGGCAATGACGGGGGTGCGTACACCGCGCTCCTCGAGGAACGGAACATTGATACGAGGCGTGTGGAAATGCTTCACGAGCACGCGACGGCCACCGCCATTGTCGCGACCGATTCGCGCGAGCGGCAGATCACGTTCTTTCATCCCGGAGCAGACTCGGCGGGATCCTTCCCCGACCTCAGCGACGAGCGTGAGCAGATTTCGTTTGCGATCATAAGTCCGCGCGATGCGAAGCTGATGATGCAGGCGGTCGATTGGTGTCAGGAGTTCGCCGTTCCCTATCTCTTCGATCCGGGGCAGCAGGTGATAGCACTTTCGGAGGATGAGATCATCCGTGCGATCAGCAAGTGCAGGGGAGTGATCGCGAATGCGTACGAGTGGAGTCTGATTTCCAAGCGCACGTCCTTCTCCATTGATAGCCTTCTCAAGAAGTCCCCCCTCCTCGTCATCACGCATGCGGAACAGGGCCTCACGATCTACACGCCGAAGGAGGAGATCGTCATCCCGCCGTGCCGCCCCGAGAAACTCGTAAATCCGACAGGCGCGGGCGATGCGTTTCGCGCGGGATTCCTCACGGGACTCGCAGCGAAGTGGTCGCTCAAGATGTGCGGTCGACTCGGCGCGTCGGTGGCATCGTTTGTGGTGGAGCAGGAAGGCACGCTCCTCAATACGCTCGATCTCAACGATGTCTGCGGACGCGCAGAAATGATGTACGGTGAGGCTTTGCCGCCGCTTCCGTGATGCGGCGGAATGGATAATGGAGAATGGACAATGAAGAATGAGCGGAAATTTTCCATTTTCAAATTTT
>CAIJNU010000104.1 GCA_903822115.1 uncultured Candidatus Peregrinibacteria bacterium | reverse complement strand
ACGGAAAACGATGACGAAAAACACGCAAAATTCGCCAGCGTTGTCGCGAAGACGAATGATCTCTATGAGCACAATGTGCTTGCGCAGGGACTTCTGGACAAAGTGAATGCGAGAGAAATAACGATTGATATTCTTTCGAGGAAGATATTTTGGGAGCGGCTTGGAAATTTCAAACTCCAGTACGAAAAATTATCGGCTGAGGATCAAGCAAAGGAGGATGCGCAAAATAAATACGTTAAATTAGATACGCATGTTCATCTCCTCCAATTGCGGAAGCAGAATGCTCTGAGTGATATCCCAGGCATGGTGACGGAGCCTGCGAAGAAGGTGGGGAGCAAGATCGTCGAGTGGATGGACAAGGCGGAGGGCTGGACGGAAAAGCGATATCCGAAAGTCGGTGCTTTCATCCATGAGATGCGTCAATTTTTCGGCGATACTGCTCCGGAGGCCGCGAAGAATATTGGTCACGCCATCGCGGCTTGGGCCGAGCAGGGATGGTACTACCTCTGGTCGACGCCGGAGCTTCTCGGCATGAATGAAAAAACGCCGTTCATCGGCGGCATGGTGCGAAACGCCCGGGACCAACTCGCGCGGTTATCTGCTGAGAAGCAGATTGAAGAGGCGATTAACAATGAGAAAGAGATCAATCCAGTCGTGGTGACGTTCGACAAGAAAGGAGACAAGACGTTCTGGAAGGGATTGAAGGATGCAGAAAAGAATGTGAACTGGATTGATCAGACGCAGCAGCTGATTGCCGCCGAACGCAAGAGCGGCAACGGTACGACCGACAAGCCGATCGTCGTGACGTTGGCCAAACTGCGTGATCTGGCGAAGGCGACGAAGGATGCGGAGAAAAACGCGGAGACCATGCTCGGAGATAAGGTGAAAGATAAGTGGGGGCTTACGAAGGAGTCGGTTGTGAAGTTCGAAGGGAAGACGTCTGCGAAGCGGGAGGGGACGAAGACGACGCTGACTTTCCCGAACAAGGAAGCGGTCAATGGTACAGGTGATGCGGTGAGCGTAGAGGCGAAGAAACTGCAGGAAACGCTCGCGGCAATGAAGGACATGCAGGAGGTAGAAATCGCCGGAACAAATTGGGAAATGAAGAAGGCCGGCGCCGGAGTCGGCGTAATTCTCCCCGCAAATCTGGATAGCTCGCTTTTTGCTCAGATCAATGCCATCGCGAACATTTTCGCAAGTCAGACACGCGTTAATGAGTTCCGCGTCAACAAGGCCGAATTGCCCGCAGACGATACGCCGGCTGTGAAGTATGTGGCGGTCAGCGGGCTTGGCATACTGTATTGGAATGACAGGGGGAGGCATGAAGACATCATTCGTTTCTTCAATGAGAACAAGAAGGATCTCGATGCGGCCAACTCCGGAACGCTTTGGAAATTCGAAGGAAATCAATGGAAAGTCTCCATACCGAAATCAACACCTTAATTTCTCCTTTTCCCACTTTTCTATGGCATCGCATACTGGCATCCCGGCAAACGAGACACCGTCAGAGCATCCCTCCGCTGCTCCGAATCAGAAACCAACCGTTATTCACGACGCTCTTGAGTATGGCAAGCGGGAGGCCAGGACCGCCATGGAGGAAGCGCAGAAAGGAGAAGAAGGCTTGTATCACGATATAATGGATCATAAAAAGAATGAGAAAACGGATTGGAAGGCGGTCGGCGGACATGCGATGCAAGTCGCGCCGATGGGTGCGGCTGCGATTATCGGAATCCCCATGCTCGTGAAGAAGTGGGGAAGCATCATTGAGAGCAACAAAGAGAAAGCTCCGTCCGAGAAGGTCAGCTTCTTCGGAAGAATCGGCCGCCTTCTCTCCGCCGTACTCTGGACGGGGGGCGTCTGCATCGGCGCCGTTGCCGTCACGAATCTCGTGAAGTCCTGGCGCGAGAAGAGGGAAGACGAAAAGAAGAAGAATCCTCCGAAGACGACGCCCGCACATCAGCCCACTCCCACTCCAGCTCACTAATATTTCCAATCTTTTCTATGGCTGCAGAAACACCCACACCGACACTCATCTCAAAACTCATAGCGCCGAACAGCACTTTCGAGTCGAGCGACTTCAATACTCAGGATTTTGAGGCTGTAGCGGCGTACTGTGCCAAGGCCTCTCCCACGGAACTGCAACAGATTAGGGATGCAATGAGACAACAATTAGAAAAAACAAAAGAGCAAGTTGCAATTAAGACAGGTCTACTCAAGCTCCAAACCAGAATCAGCGGCATCCATGTACCCCTTACAAACAGAACGGTTGGAGGGGATACGGCGGTGATTGTCAAAGCGGCCGCCGAAGGGTTGCAGAAAGCTACGGTGAAGGCGGGAGAAGCATGGAAATTCGGCAAGGACAAAGTCGGAGCTCCCGTCGTTCAGTTCGCGCGGGAAGAATGGGGGACAATTGCGAGTGACGTGGACGCTAAAAATTATGGGGGTGCGGCTGGCCATGTCGCCATACTCGCCGGTGCCGGCCTCGGTATCTTCTGGGCTTGGAAAAAATGGAAGGAAGCAATTTGGAATCCGATCCCGCCGAAGGAGGGCAAGAAGGATTCCTTCCTAAGCAGATTCTTCGGGAGATCCGGAAAGATTCTCAAGGCGCTCGGATGCACGGCGCTCACTCTGACAGGAATCATCGCAGTGAAAAACGGCATGGCATGGACGAAGGAAGCCATCGCCAATTCGGACAAGACTCCTACGGAAACTCCTTCCACCACTTCCACGGATGTGCCTCCTGGTGCGAAAGCACCGGATCCCCAATCGGCAGAGAAAAAGGTAGAAGGACAAAAGCAAACAGCACCTTCACCGGAAAAGGAAATCGCTTCCAAGCTGAAGGAGTTGCACGGCAAAGATCTTTACGCTTCGTTCGAGGTTACAAAACTAAGTATTAATGGGAACAAATTGGAGATCGGGAAGAAAAATATTCTCATTAATGATAAGTCCATAACAATTTCGGCGAAGTTAGGCGAGAAGGGGAGACCATTTTCAATGCCGCTGCTTCATGCTCGTGCCGATGACAGTGGGAATTTAAACCTCGATCTCGTAAACCCGCGTGGCGGCGATCCGATTAAGTTTCCTTTGACTCCGGGCAAGCTTGTGGAAATTGTCGGGAGCATAACACCGCAATCCCCTTGGTTTCAAAAAATGGATACAGGGAATGCAATAGCAATAATTAGTTTCGTGTAATAATCCCGAGAGTTAATTTCTGTATACTGCATCCCATGCATCCCTTCCTCATTCTCAGGACGTACCCCTTCCTGATCCCGCTCGTCGTTCTCATTCTCACCGAGATCACGAAGATGTTCGTCGAGCAGGTGAAGACGGGGAGCTGGCACGCGCGGCTCTTCCATCCGGGCGGCATGCCAAGCTCGCATTCGGCGTTCGTCATGTCGCTGCTGATCATTGTCGCACGGAGGCTCGGGATGGATTCCCCGGAATTCGCCATCGCGTTCGTCTTCGCGGCGATCACGTGGTACGACGCGATGAGTTCGCGGCGCGCCATCGGGGATCAGGCGAAGGTCCTCAATCGCCTGCAACACTGGCAGCACTTCACCGAGCAGCTCGGCCATTCCTTCATGGAAGTCCTCGGAGGCGTGATTTTCGGCGCAGCAATCACTTTCATCGGCATTTGGTTGAGCTAAAAGGCTATCCACGCGGCGGGGAATTTTGCTAGCATGCCCGCATGACTCGTATTGCCGATCAACGCAAAGACTTCTCGCAGTGGTATCTCGACGTGATTGCCGAGGCCGGTCTCGCGGAGTATGCCGACGTCAAAGGCTGTATTATTTTCAAGCCCTACGGTTACGCGCTGTGGGAGGCGATCCAGCGTGATCTCGATCGGCGCATCAAGGCGCTCGGCGTGGAGAACGCGTACTTTCCGCTCCTCATTCCCGCTTCTCTCCTCGCGAAGGAGAAAGATCACGTGGAAGGATTCGCTCCGGAGTGCGCGGTGGTCACGGAGGGCGGGGGAAAGAAGCTCACGGAGCCTCTCTACATCCGTCCCACGAGCGAGACGATCATCTACGCGACGTTCAAGAAGTGGATCGCCTCGCACCGCGATCTTCCGCTGAAGATCAATCAGTGGGCGAACGTCGTGCGCTGGGAGATGCGTACGCGGCCGTTCCTCCGCACGTTGGAATTCCTCTGGCAGGAGGGCCACACGGCTCACGCGACGAAGGAAGAGGCCGACACAATGGCGGAGACGGTGTTGCAGATGTACACCGATTTCGCTCGGGAGATGCTCGCGCTCCCCATCCTCTCGGGACGCAAACCCGATCACGAGAGATTTGCGGGTGCGCTTTACACGATTACCTTGGAGGCGCTCGCGCGCGACGGCAAGGCGATCCAGGCTGGGACGTCGCACAATCTCGGACAGGGATTCTCGGAGGCGTACGACGTGAGTTTCGTGGATGCGGATCGGCAGACCAAGCGTCCGTGGATGACGAGTTGGGGAGTCTCAACGCGATTGATCGGCACCGTCATCGTCGTGCATGGAGACGAGAAGGGGCTGCGCTTGCCGCCGACCCTCGCGCCGATTCAGGCCGTCATCGTGCCGATCTACAAGACCGACGAAGAGAAGGAGGCCGTCCTCGCGGCTGCGGCGAAGCTCCGCGAGAGTCTGCTTCCCCATATTCGCATTCGCTTGGATGATCGCGACGAGAAGTCTCCCGGATTTAAATTCAACGAGTGGGAAGTGAAGGGTGTGCCGCTGCGCATCGAGCTCGGGCCGAAGGATCTCGAGAAGCAGCAGGTGATGCTCGTGCGCAGAGATACGAGTACGAAGACGCCGATGCCGATGACGCAGTGCACGGGCGAGGCCATGGTGCATCTCATGACGGAGATTCAGCAGACGCTGCTTTCGCAGGCGGAGGATTTTCTGAAGAGCCACACGTACACGGCCGAGACGCTGGCGCAGATGCAGGAGAAGCTCGAAGGGGAAGGGGGGTTGGTGTGGGCGCCGTGGGACGGGACGGTCGAGAGCGCGAACATCATTAAAGAGAAGACGAAGGCGACGATCCGCCTCCTTGGCGGGGAGGCGAAAGGCGAGAAGGATCTCGTGAGCGGCAAACCCGCCACTATGATGGCGCTCTACGCGAAGGCGTACTGAAGGTGTTGTTGAGTTGGGCGATGCGCGAGCAAGGATTGAAGGGGAGCGAAGATATCGCTATAACGTACGCAGCTCTCATGCGTTCTCCTTCGAAAAAATCCCTGCCTTGGCTCTGCCTCGTGGTCATCATTGCCTTAGGAATTTTAATACGCATCCCGCTGCTCTCGCAGAAGGGTTTTGTTCCTGACGAGAGCAGACAGGCGCATTGGATGCATTCAGTGACAACATTGGGAGTCGCTGAATCTTATCGGTACCAGCTTGATCCGGTCATCATCCCGAATTACGGTCCCGTGGAGATCGTCTTATTTGATTTTTTTGGTCATCTACTGCGGACGATATCGAGCTCCAAGTTTCCGCTCGATCTACGGGCGACATTTCCGTACATTAAAATGATTGCGATGCTCGCGGATACGGGCGTTGGCTTATTGCTCTTTTTCTTTTTTCGCCGTTTGGGGTTTTGGCGACTCGGCCTGATCGCGTCTGCTGTGTATCTTTTTAACCCCGTTTCACTCGCTGAATTGCAGTGGGGACAAACCGACGCACTTCTGACATTCTTTCTTTTTGCTTTTGTAATGGTGTCCGCTTCGAAACACTGGTTCCTCTGTGGCATGTGCTTCACGTTGGCATATCTAGCAAAACCGACGGCGGTGATGCTTTTCCCTCTTCTCGTATTCTTGCTTTGTTTTTCAGGTGGGTATAAGCGCATCGTTGCAGGAATTCTGGCCACCCTTGCCGTCTTCGCTGTGCCGTTCGTCATGCATGGAAACATCACGTCCTTCCTGAGGTATCTCCTCATCCAAAATAACGAAGCAATCAACCACACAACAAGGAACATCTATTGGCTCCTCTATCATTGGCATTTCCCCCTCCTTTCCGCTTATTCCCCCAACCCCACACAGCGCATCTGGTCATTTCTTGCTTTCTGTACACTCTCCCTTGGATTGCTCTTCGCATGGAAGAAAACCATACGCGAACCGCGTGCGCTGATGCTCGCTGCGGCCGTCGTCTCCTTCCTCTTCTTCGTCATCGTGGTCGGAGTGCATGAGAGATACATCTTCCCCTTCATCGCTTTCGCGACACCGCTCCTTTTCATTTCCTGGGAAGGCGCCGCCATTTACATTTTGACCAGCATCATCACCTATCGTGTTTTTTTGAAACCCACTTTCTCGGGGCTTTCCATACTTATTCCAGTCATGCGGGTATTTGTGATACCCCGAACGGTCATCGTGATACTCAACCTATCGCTCCTCGTTTGGCTTCTCTGGTTTACGTATCGTCACTTCGGTGAAGTCCATGTGCGACGTGTGTTGAAGAAAGAGAGTCTGTAGTCGATCCCTTGGCTTGTAATGAATCCATATCGAATATTGAGTGGAAAGCACTATTCTGATATAATATTTAGTGATCACAAACACACACCCTGGAGCTTCCCTTTTTCGAATTCTTCGCATAAAGCAGAAGGATTCACGTTGGCATTGGTGTACACCGAAGGTTCTTATTTTCGCCGGCTCCCTGCTTTTGTTTCTTTGTCAGTTAATATTGGTTCTACATTATTCCGCAAATGGATACCTCTCTCTGGCGAATCGGGATTCGCTTTGGTATCAGCAAATTCTCATGAGTGGATATCACAGCGATTGGCCGCCGGTTGCCTTTCATTATGGAGCTCAATCGGATGTCGCCTTCTTTCCCGCCTACCCCGTCTTTTCTAATACTGTCAGATTTCTCCTCAACGTTTCTCCGACAACTGCCTTACTCATTACGGCCCAATTCCTCTCCATCATCTTTTGGGCGTACGTATTGCTTTTCCTTCGTAGGTGGCGCGCTCCGATTTGGATGATCATTCTCGCCTGCGTTGCGATTCTCTGTTATCCATCAGGATTTTTTATCATGGCGGGATACTCCGAATCACTGTTTATTACGTCCGCGCTCGGATTCATCTACTGGAACAGCAGCAATGCAAAATACGCATGGGTCTGGGCCGGTCTGCACGGCTTCATTATGTCGGCAACGAGAGTTTTTGGCTTACCTCTGTGCATTCTTCCTGTCGTCATCTCAATATTTCCACGCGCACGGAAACAGCAAGCTACTTGGAAATCGTGGGCCACTGCAGTAATTGCAAGCGGTGGGGCTCTCGGCTTCTTCCTGTTTTGTCAGTTGTATTTTGGCCACTGGAATTTGTACTTCGTTACGCAGGAACAAAATTGGCATGTACACGCGAACTATCTCGCATTTTTTCATTGGGACATTCACATGTTCAAGTTTTCCATGATGAAGGCATTTCTCACCCAGCACATCCATGTGAATGACTTGAGTAAACTTTCCGTACCCTTCGTCAGTTTTCTTTTCATAGTGCTTGGTATTGTAGAGACTGCATTGCTTCTGAAGAGACGCATGACGCACCTTGAGGAGAGACTGTGGTTATATTTAAGTGCATTTATTTTACATTTTCTCACAATATCTGCTCTTGCATCGAAACACTTCATATCCGTCATCCGTTACAGTCTTCCCACCTACATTTTTCTTGTGCTGGTTATTGCTCACCTTGGCATCCAGATTTCGCCCCGAAAGAAAATTTGGCTGCCGATTCTCTTGGCAGTAGCAATGCTCATTGTCTGTATGATGTCTACGCAAATCCATCTCATTCAACGATTTACTGCCAGTCTGTGGGTTGCCTAAAATGTCTTTGCAATCGTTTTGCGAAGCCTGCGAAGGTAATACCTATGCACCAATCATCGCTTTTGGAACGGCGAAGATTTTGATGGTAGGCCCCTGAAAGGATTCCTTGGGATGGAAAATAATTTTCAGGATACGTCCGATTCCGGCGGACGTTTCATCGTCACCAGGCGTCGAACTGCCGAGGCTCTGGAATTGTTTAACTAATGGGAGCTGGAAAACCGCGGAGTACCATGCATTCTGTTCCGGGAATAGCATGGGATCTTTGAGGAATCTGTTATACATATTGGACGAAACCATCACATACCGGATTCGAGGATTGAGTTTGTCCATGTTTCCGAAGTGGTTCGTGGGGTAATGATCGAATGGCGTATAACCTTCATAGAAGGTGTTATGGGCCGTAATACCGTTCTGTGATACATAGTTCGCCGATAGGACAAGTGTATGGGGAAGGGTGAACGTGAGAGAGATGGCTAGCGCATTGATGAAGAAACCTCCGATGGAGAATGCAACAAAGGCGATCCACAAATTTCTTAGCAGAATGCGATGTTTTTGGCTGCGCTTCATTACTTTCATGACGTAATCTTGCAGGACGGTTAAGCCGTATGCGCCCAGCAGCAGAGGCGTGAGGAACATGGGAAGTTCATAACGCTCAAAGCGGAAGATAGAGAAACACATCAGTAACAAATAAGGAATCCCGAAGAAGAGAGGAAGGAACCTCCATCGGTATTTTGCAGTCCCCCAAACGCATCCGACAATACTGAGAATCAAGGTAGCCCACCCCAATGATTCACAACCGAATTTAATGTAGAACCAAATATTGCTCCACCACGAGGGGATGCTTTGCAGGTGCCTATGCCGTGCAATAGGATTGTTGTCGTTAAGGAGAGAGGAATAAATTGTTCCCGGTTTGAGGAATATCCATGGGAAGAAAAGGAAGAGCACGACAAGGAATACAATGGCTGCTTCCAAAAATGTGCGGATCGCACTCTTCCAATTCTTGCGATTTGCTAGAAGCATCACGCAGGCGAGGGGAATGCCCGCGAGAATTCCGGGGTATTTTTCACTGAAAGCGATGGCGACAAATGCACTGGCAAGATAAAGGGTGGTACGTGAAGGTTTCTCCGCGTAACGGATAGTGAAGTAGAGAGAGCAGAGAATGTAGAGGGTTAAGGGGATATCTGCCGTTGCAAAATGCGCGTGTTGCACGAATGGGCCAAATACCGCAAAGAGCGTCGCTGCATAGAGTCCCATGGAACGTCGATATCGGCTTCCAACGGCATACGCCACGAGGATCATGAGCGTCCCGAGTATTGCCGTGGTGGCGCGGGAAACTGTCGTGAAGTAATTGAGATGAGCGTGAAATGCCAGAGAAACGGGAAGACGAAATACTATTCGACTCAGAGTTGCATAGGCGATTCCACTGAGGTAATCACTGATGAGATTTGGATGCACGTAGTTGAGGGGATCGAGCGAACCTGTCCTGAACATCGTTGCAGTATTATTCGTGATCAGATGCTCGTCGAAATGCAGACGGAGAGGGAAACCCCATTGGATACCCGTGAAGCGCAAAACTCCACCGATGAGGAGCAAGGCGGCGAGAATGAATATAAAGGAGCGTTTCGTCATTAACGCTGAGGCTAACATATTTTATTTCTTGATCAAACAGGCAGTTGAGAACCTCGGAATTATGAATTCATGGCAGGCGCGGCAGGGATCGAACCTGCGACCCCAGGTTTTGGAGACCTGTGCTCTACCAACTGAGCTACGCGCCTAAGAGATGAATGATGATGAAAGGATCAGGTGAGGTTACTGCAACCCAGGTTTTGTCCCCTTCGCTCGCTTCGTTCGCTCCGGGGATCGCATGCTCTCGGCTTCGCGCTGCACTGCGCTTGCGCTCAGCTCGAGATCATCCGAGAGACCTGTGCTCTAGCAACTGAGCTACGTGTCTATAATCAGGGGATTGTGGAAGGAAAGATCGGGGACCGAGCATATTATAATTTTTCGCCTCGCTGCCGCTCGGCGGGGCAACTGAGCTACGCGCCTTGAGTCTTCGAATTGCTACGGGAAAGAGCGACCAGCGAGGACATCTTACTGAGTTCTATTGTCCCGGGAAACAGATTAGCTCTCACTCGATCTTGCCGTGGAATCCCTTGCGGCGCTGGAGGGTGTAGGCGTGCAGCGCCTGCTCGATCACGGGGAAGGCGGTTTCCGCAGGCTGGAAGTCATCGACCTCCACGGTTTTTCCCTCGAGGGCTTTGTAGTCTTGGAAGAACCGTCTCAGCATGTTCAGCCATGGCAGGGGGAGATCCGATACTTCCGTATACACTGCGTACATGGGATCGTCGGGGCAGATCGCAACGATCTTGTGATCGCGCTTGCCGCTGTCGAGCATCGTCATGAGCCCGATGGCTCGCGCATTGATGATCGTGAGCGGAGCGACTGGCTCCTGGCAGAGGACCATGATGTCGAGGGGGTCGCCGTCTTCAGCGAGGGTCTGGGGAATGAAACCGTAGTTCGCGGGATAGTAGACAGCCGAGTAGAGCATGCGGTCGACTTTCAACATGCCCGTCACCTTGTCGAGCTCATACTTCACCTTCGAGCCCATGGGGATCTCGATGACGGCCGCAAATTGTTGCGGGAGGTCGTGGCCGGGGGTGATGTCATGCCATGCGTGCGTCATAGATGGATGGATTGGAAGAGCCGCCATCCTATGCGAAATGGGCGGCAGGATCAAGCGAACGGCATATGAGGATCAAGCCCGCCCCTTCCACCTGCTCGGCCCCCGCTCGCGCTTTTTGAGCAGCATGTCGATCGCCTCTTCGAGCGTGAGGGTATCCGGCGTGCGCTTCTTCCCGAGCGAAGCATTCGTCTTGCCGTCCGTGATGTACGGACCGTAGCGTCCGTCCTTGATGAGGATCGTCCCGCCGGAAGTCGGATCCTGGCCGAGCGTCCTCAGAGATTCCCCCGCACGCTTCTTCTGCTCCGCGGATTCCTTGAGCATCGTGCGCGCTTCCTCGAGCGTGAGCAGAACCGGATCTTTATCTTTCACGCTGACAGTCACTTCTCCGCAACGCAGGTACGGACCGAAGCGGCCGAATGCGATCGTGACGTGCTTCCCCTCAAACGTTCCGAGATCTTTCGGGAACGAGAGGAGACCCAGTGCCTGCGACAGCGTTACATCCTCGATCGAAATGTGCTTGGGGATAGAGGCGCTCTTGAGCTTCTCCTTCGGCTTTTTGTCTTTCCCCTTCTTTCCCTTCTCCGTTGCCGCTTCCTCGAAACGTCCGAGCTGCACGTAGGGTCCAAACCGACCGAGGCGAGCGATGACGGGGAGGTGCGTGGCGGGATCGATGCCGATCTCGCGCTCCTTTAAGACATCCTTCTTGGAGATTTCCTGCGTCTTCTCCTTCACGAGAGCGGCAAAAGGCTTGAAGAATGATTTGAGGAATTCCGCGCTCGTCTCTTCCCCCTCCGCGATATTATCCAGTGACTGTTCCATCTTCGCCGTGAAGGCGAGATCGACGATATCTTTGAAGTGCTCGGCGAGGAGATCGGTGACGGCGAACGCGACGTCCGCGGGAGCGAGTTGCTTGCCCTCCTTCGTAATGTAACCGCGTTGCTGGACTGTGGAGATCGTCGGCGCGTAGGTGCTCGGGCGTCCGATCCCTTCCTCCTCAAGCTTCTTCACGAGACTCGCTTCGGTGTAGCGCGGGGGTGGTTTGGTGAAGTGTTGTTCCTTCTTCAGATCCAGGAGCGAAAGGGGATCGCCTTTCGCGAGGGGCGGCAGCAGCTTCTCGCCCGGCTCCACATCTTCCTCTTTCTTCACATCACCCTCATCCTTCCCTTCCTGATACACGCGGAGAAATCCGTCGAAGAGGATCGTCTGGCCGGTGGCGCGGAAGGTGTAGCGACCGGCGGCGATGTCCGCGCCCACGCGCTTGAGTTCGGCGCAGGCCATCTGCGTGGCGATCGTGCGATTCCAAATCAGGGTGTAGAGCTTCATCTGCTGATGATCGAGCACGTCATTCAATGAGGCCGGCGTGCGATTCATCTCCGTGGGACGGATGGCTTCGTGAGCTTCCTGTGCACCCTTACTCTTCGTCTTGTACTTCCGCGGTTCGGCGAGCACGTACTCGCGTCCGAACTGGTGCTCGATCTGCGCGCGGCAATCGTCGAGCGCCTTCTGACTCAAGTTCACGGAGTCCGTTCGCATGTAGGTGATGACACCGACGTGGCCGGTGCCCTTGCCGAGGTGGATTCCTTCGTAGAGTTGCTGAGCGACCACCATGGTTTGCTTCACCGAGAACCCGAGTTTTCGCGCAGCCTCTTGCTGCAAAGTAGATGTCGTGAAGGGGGGGGGCGGCGTCTTCTTCAGTTCTTTCTCATCCGTGTTCGCGACCGAGAAGGAAGCGCCGTCGAGTTCACTGAGAACGGTCTCGCTCTCCGTCTGCGTCGAAGGCACGAACTTCTTTCCGTCGCGCTTCGAGAGCTCAGCGGTGAACTGTTCTTTCTTCTGCGTCTCGAGGTTCGCTTCCATCGTCCAGTACTCCTCCGGTTTGAACGCGCGAATCTCGCGCTCGCGATCCACGATGATCTTCACAGCGACCGATTGCACGCGTCCGGCGGAAAGGCCGCGGTAAACTTTCTTCCAGAGGAAGGGGGAGAGCGTGTAACCGACGAGACGGTCGAGAACGCGGCGCGCCTGTTGGGCGTCGACGAGTTTCATGTCGAGCGTGCGCGGGTGAGCGACGGCCTCTTGAATCGCACTCTCCGTGATCTCATGGAAGACGATGCGCTTCACGCGCTTGGGATCTTTCATCTTCAGTACCTGCGTAAGGTGCCAGCCGATTGCCTCTCCTTCGCGGTCCTCATCAGTCGCGATCCACAGATCTTTGGCTTCCTTGAGGGCTTCCTTGAGCTTCTTCACCACGGCCTGCTTCTCCTTGGGAACCTCGTACTCGGGTTCGAAATCATGCTCGGTATCCACGGCGAGCGTGCTCGACGGAAGATCGCGCACATGCCCCATACTCGCTTCCACGATGTAGTCTTTTCCGAGGAAGCGTTTTATGGTCCGCGCCTTCGCGGGGCTTTCGACGATGACGAGATGCTGTGGCATGAGGTTTCGAAGGCGAAGCCTAGTGGGGAGCGAGAGCCCCTGTCAAAAGGAAACGCGTCTCGCACTCACGTGCATACGAAGTATTTTGAGGAAATATTTTCCTTCGCAGTGTTCTGTTATGCGCGGACTCATCACAACATCCCATCTCCGATCACGCCCCTCTCAGACACCTTCTCCTTCATGTCATTCATGGCATCACTAAGTATTGACAAAGATAATTTACTATCCGGGATAGAAGATGAAATTGTCGCCAAAGCTAGCGGCGATCAGCGTTTGTGATCATATATTTTGGCTTCAGTAAGCCATTTCTCGAATACGCCTCTTCTGGAAGCCGAAAACATTGCTTTCACCGCTTGCACAAGCGGAAAGCTGGCGTAGACTTCGGCCGTCTACTTCCTTTCCCCCCTTACTCTTATGTCCAAGCAGGATCTCATCGCCGCCATCGCGGACGCTGCGGGCATCACGAAGCGCGCCGCCTCGGATGCGCTTCAGGCAATCATTAATATCGTGATCAAGAATTTGAAGAAGGGACAGCCGGTCACTGTCACGGGTTTTGGAACGTTCAAGCTCAGCCACCGCGCTGCGCGCATGGGCGTCAATCCGCGCAACCCGACGCAGAAGATCTCCATCCCCGCGATGAAGGTCCCGTCCTTCAAGGCCGGAAAGACACTGAAGGATGCAGTTCGATGATTGAAGTCGAGCTT
>CAIJNU010000103.1 GCA_903822115.1 uncultured Candidatus Peregrinibacteria bacterium | reverse complement strand
CGATTCAAGTTCAGGGGTTGAGGTTTGATGTCCGTCTTCCTACTGAAGGTCAGCAGTCTCCCTACCAGATCAGCCCCGCGCCTCGCGGATTCAAGTATCTTTTTAAGATCGGCCCGATAATGTCCGGGCAACTCCTCATCACTAAGAATCAACTCTGAATAGCCGACGGCGACCTGCAAGACGTTGTTGAAATCGTGGGCCACGCCACCGGCCAGGGTTCCAATTGCCTCCATCTTCTGGGCCTGGAGAAGCTGACTTGCCAGCTCTAGATGCTCGGTGATATCCCGTTTTACTGCAACGAAATTCACAATGTTTCCGGAGGAGTCACGAACCGGAGATATCGTGGCTTCCTCTTGATAGAGTCGCCCATCCTTCCTTCTATTGACCAGTCGTCCTGACCACACTTGGCCACGCTTTATCGTATTCCACAACTGCTTGTAGAATTCTTTGTCGTGTTCTCCGCTTTTTAGGAGCCGCGGGGTCAAGCCGAGGGCTTCACTGCGCGTGTAGCCGGTGACCTTCTCGAAAGCCGGGTTGACGTATCTGATATTCCCCCCCCCGTCGGTGATCACCACTACCTCGGCAGCCTGTTCGATTGCCGATGCCAGACGTTCACGTTCCTCCTGTACGGCCACGCGTTGGGTAATGTCGGAGATCACTCCTATAGTCGCCAAATGGCCTCCCTTAGAATCGCGGAGCGAAGACACGTATACGTCGGTCCACACGACATGGCCATCTTTTTTAACGTAGCGCTTCTGGAGTCGATAAGGGGCAGACTCCGCATTCGCCATCTGATCGTGATGCAGTCGAGTCGATTCAGCGTCATCGGGGTGCGTAATGTCAAATATTGTCAGATTCAGCAGTTCATCCCCCGAATAGCCCAGCATTTGGGTCAGTGCATTATTCACTTGGAGAAACCGTCCTTCGGCATCCATCATGTCTATCCCGATTGAGGCGTTATCAAAGATCGCCTTGTAGCGCTCTTCACTTCTCCTCAGGGCTTCCTCGGCCTGTTTACGATCCGTGATGTTGTCAAACAAAGCAACAAAGTGTTCTTTCTTCGGGCTATACACGGAGATGGCAAACCAAATTCCCAGAGGCTCGACATAGGTCTCTAGCTTTTCGGGATTGCCGGATCGGGCCACCCTGCCGTAAACCTCGAATAATTTCGGATTCAACTCTCTTATACCGGGGATTACCTCAGTCACTTTCTTGCCGATGACGTTCTTTAAACCGGTCAATCTCCCGAAAGAGTCGTTGACATTGAGATAGACAAAATCTTGTGGCTTTCCGTCTACAAAAAGCATCTTACAATGAGCTACCCCCTCCATCATGCTTGCGAATAAGGAGCTATAACTCTCTTCACTTGCACTCAGTGCCTCCTCCGCCATCCGCTTCTCCTCGCGTAGGCGCTTTTGCTGAAGGGCAGCGAGCACTGCCGGACCTAGACGCTTGATGTGCTCCTTGAGGACGTAGTCCCATGCCCCTGCCTTCATGCAATCCACCGCTGTTTCCTCATTTATGGAGCCGGTCAGGGTGAGGAACGGCGTTTCTGGCGCATGTTCCTGCGCCAGCTTCAATGCAGTCAGGCCGTCGAAGTAAGGAAGCCTGTAGTCTGAAATGATCATATCCGGGTGGAATGATGCCAGCGCCGCGAGAAAATCCTCCCGAGTCTCGACGCACAGGAACTCGCTCTCGGGAATAACCTGCCGTACCTCCCGCTCGGTCAGCTCAGCGTCCGTGGGTAAATCCTCGACGATCAGTACTCGTGTCATTTTAGTCATATTCTCTTCTCCGAACGATTCTCCCTCATCTTTCACCCATCACTTCGGTGGCTGGTTCACCAGCAGCCAATAGAGGCCCAGATTGCTCATGGCGTCCACAAAGGCATCGAACTCAACCGGCTTCACCACATAGCTGTTCGCACCGAGCGCATAGGCCGCTTTGACATCAGGGTCCTCTTGCGAGGAGGTAACTACCACAACCGGGATGGCCTTCGTTCGTTCTTCAGACTTGAGTATCTTGAGCACTTCCAGGCCACTCACTTTGGGAAGCTTCAGGTCCAGCAGAATCACCTTCGG
>CAIJNU010000102.1 GCA_903822115.1 uncultured Candidatus Peregrinibacteria bacterium | reverse complement strand
TTACCGGAACCATCGTTACCAGCAATGCCGGTGGGAGTCCAGCCATAGACAACTTTGGCACCATCGCCGATATTAGCGGCACGATCAATAGCGGCTCCATGCAAGGTATCATCAACGAAAGCGGCGCCACCATCACCAATATCAATGGAACGCTGAATAACTCAGCTAATAACTACGGCATCGATAACTGGGGCACTATCACAGACATCACAGGAACGCTCAATAATACTTCCGATGGCTCCGCTATCTTCAACGAAAGCGGCGCCATCATCAAGAATATCAGTGGGACCATCATCAACAACGGTAATGGCAGCGGCATCCAAAACAGCTATGGTGCCATCACCAACATCACCGGAACCATAACAAATAATGGCGGTGGCTACGGCATCAACAACTATTTTGCCACCATCGAAAATATGAGTGGAGCCATCATCGTCACCGGCACCCATGGCATCACTAACTTCTATGGCACCATTACTCGCATCGGCGGAACCATTACCAACAGCGGGAATGGCACCAGCATCGAGAACAATGGAACGATCACTCATATCAGTGCAAATATCGATAACAGTGGTGGTGGCTACGGCATTATGAACTTTGGTGGATATATCATTGGCGACTTTAGCGGTAGATTGACCAATAGTGGCCCGGCAGGCATTTATAACAACAATGGCGGCACCATTACTACTGTTGGTGGAACCATTACCAACACTGTCCCAAGCTATTCTGGCATCTACAACGGCGGAACTATCACGCTCATTAATGCGGACATCATCAACAGCAATGGCCAAGGCATCGATAATGCCGGCACCATCACCAACATAAGCGGGTCAATCACTAATAGTGGCGGCGGCACGGGAATCATAAACAGAAATAACAGCATCATCACCGACATCAGCGGAAGCGTGAATACAGCGAGCAGCAACTATGGCCTTGATAATTCTGGAATCATCAACGATATCACAGGAGCCATAACCGCCAGCAGTGGATATAAGCGTGCCATCCTCACGCGGAACGGCAGCATCATTCGCGGCGGGCACATCACTGGGAATGTGAATAACTCCTTGGGCAGTTTCGATGTGACGTCGTCGCATGGCGGCAATGGCATCCTGAGCGGATCGGGAGTCATCACCGGCGGTTCACTAACCATTGAGAGCGATGGAGTGTTGGACTTGAGCGGAGGACTTCGGCTCAATTCCTTGTCATCCTTCGTGAACCATCACACGGACGATTCCAACATTCTCTGCGCTGTGGGAGGGACGTGGGATCCCGCTCCTCTCGCCTGCGTGGTGGATTCATGCACATCCGACAGTCAATGTGCATCGAGTAAGTACTGCGATGCGGGAATTTGCACGTCAGGATGTCGCACTTCGAGCGATTGTTCACAGGGATCGACGTGCTCGAATCACGTTTGTTCCTTCTCATCTTCCAGCAGCCCCGGGTCATTAACAAGTTCTGGTTCTATCTTGGATTCTCTCTTCGGGGAGAGCTCCAGCTCAACATCCGATGAATCTTCATCCAACTCTTCAAGGATTGTGAATGGAGGCGGAGGCAATCGTGGATCGACGGGCGGCACGAACAACACGACGCTTGGAACGCCAGGGAAGCCGGCAGTGGAAGGAGCGAAGCAGAGTCTAATGGGCGGAGCGCAGTCCTCGATGACTGCGTCTGAACTTGCGGCAGCGAGAAAGACAGCGAGGCTCCTCAAGCGCAGCCAGGGGTCGTCAGCATCCGCATCGGCATCGAGCGCGAGTGGGGCGAAATCGAGTGTATCAAGTTCATCGGCGCGCGGAGCTACATCGAGTGCGAGCACTTCAAAGGTGAAGACACTTCCTTTCGCAACCGCGCAATCTTCCGCACCGACTGGGGAAGAGGCAAAGAGGCGCACTCTTCGTTTCCTCAACCGTGGGCAAGCTGCTTCCGCATCGGCATCGAGCGCGAGCACTGCGAAAGCGAAGTGAGTGGAGGAATACAGGAAGACAGAGAAGACAAGAAGTACAAGGAAAAGAAATTTCTAGAACTCCGTCTTATACATTCTCGTTTCGCTCGGAAGAAAGAGGAAGAGCCCCGCGACTTCGATAATCATGCCGATGGCGTAGCCGAGAGGTATGGCAGCAACGCCGATCTTCGATGCAAGCTGCCACGCAAGCACGATCGCAATTGCGCCGTTAACCACACTCAAGATCGCCGGGAGAGTCGTGTGCTTCACCGCGAAGAACGCTCTCGTATAGAGATGGTTGAGTCCCTCAAAAGGAATGCTCAGCGCATAGAGCATGATGCAAGCGGAGAAGGCAGCAGCTTCCTGCGGAACATGCATAAGCCAGATTTCGAGCGGAATGCATGCGATGATGAATATCGCGCCCGGGATGGTGAGTCCCAGCACAAGCCATGTCCCCTTTCGCATATAGATTCGGAAGCGGCTCCACTCATTCTTCGCCGCTGCTTGGCTCAGGAGCGAGAAGATCGCCAACCCAAGCGCCATTCCCGAGAGCCCCATGATGAAGGATTGGAAGTTACGCGTGAATGCGTTGATCGTCACCGACCCCGCGGGTAATCCCGACGCGACGCTGTCGAAGACGAGCAATTCCAACTGCAGGATCCCGAGCGCGATCATCCTCGGAAGCATCATGATGCCGAGCCTCCTCAGATCAGGATGCCAAAAACGAATACCCAATCGATATCCACTAAAGAACACGGCAATCAATCTCCCAATGACATAAATGACCGCTCCTATGAGCGTCCCAATGATAGGGCCGTACTCGCCGAAGTGTGACGTGAGAAAGAGCGTGCCGAAAATCGTTCCGAGTGTGTAGAGAACGGGAGTCAGTCCGTAGATCCAATAGCGCTGAATCGTGATGAGGTACTGACCGTATGCGTTGCCGAAGACGAAGAGGAAATTCGTGAGGAGCGCGATGCGACCGAATTGAATGTACATCTGGAGTTGCTCTCCTTGGAATTGCACGAAGTAATGCGCAACCCACGGGAAGATGATCCCGAGAACGAGAGCGATAGCTCCAAAGAAAATCGCAGCCACGGTGACGACGCCGTTCGTGAGTCGAGACATCTCCGCCTTATCTTCCCCCGCATGGTACTTGGCGAGGAGCGGAACGAGCGCCACGGAAAATCCCGCCATGATAAAGATATTAAAGAGCAGATCCGATGGTCTGAAGGAAGCGTAGTACACGTCGACGACGCTGAGGTGCGGGAAGGTCTGTGCAAGGAGACGATCACGGATGAGGCCGACGATCGAGCCCGCAAATTGCCCGATCGCAATGACGATCGTCCCGCCGAGAATGCGGTTCTGGTTGAAGAGTTCGCGAATTCGAAATCCCATGGGAAGCGATCATAGCAGACGAAAACGAGAATTGCTCACGGGCATTTCTTTTCCCTGCGTCCCCCTGCATAATTGAATCCTCATGAAATCTGACACTTCCCTCCCCCCTTCCCTCCCGTTCTCCTCCATGAGCGACGAGGAGGTGCGCAGCGCGCTCAAAGATCACCAAATTGGTTTGACCGTGGAGGAGGCGCGCAAGGTGGAGGAAATGCTCGGACGTCCGCCGACGGTCGTCGAGGCCGTGATCTGGGGCATTCAGGGAAGCGAACACTGCAGCTACAAATCATCGCGCCGTTTCCTCAAGATGCTGCCGACCGATGGGAAGCACGTCATCCTCGGTCCCAAGGAAGACAGCGGTATTGTCGCACTTACGGACGGCCCACCCGGCAAGAGGTGGGGCGTTGTCATCAGCCACGAATCGCACAATCACCCATCGCAGATCGTTCCCTACGAGGGAGCTGCGACGGGCATCGGCGGAACGGTGCGCGACGTCGTGTGCATGGGCGCGCGCGTGCTTGGGGGTATGGATTTACTTCGACTCGGGGATCTGAAGACCGAGGAATCGCGGACGATCGCAAAAGAAGTGGTGCGTGGCATCGGGGGGTACGGCAATCCGCTCGGAATTCCTAACCTCGGGGGCGACACAGTCTTCGACAGTGCTTACAACTCCAATTGTCTCGTGAACGCAGTGGCCATCGGTATCGTTCGGGAGGATGAGATTATTCACAGCTACGTTCCCGAGGAAGCGGCGAAGGAAGGGTACGACATCATCATCGTCGGTAAGCCCACGGATCGAAGCGGCTTTGGCGGTGCGTCCTTCGCGAGTGCCACGATGGAAGAGGAGAAGAAGGAGCAGAACACGGGAGCCGTGCAGGAGCCCAACCCCTTCCTCGAACGTCACCTCCTCGCCTCCACCTACGCGCTCTTCGATTGGCTCGCGGCTTCGGGCAACCTCCACCGTGTCAGTTTCAAAGATCTCGGCGCAGGAGGCGTGGTGTGCGCGTCTGTGGAACAGGTCGCGCCGCGGGGGTTTGGCGCCGACATCAATCTCGATAATCTCCACGTTTCCCTTTCCGATCTCCCATCGGAAGTCATCGCATGCGCGGAGACGCAGGAACGCTTTTGCTGGGTCTGCCATCCGGATTTGACGGCGCACATTCTCCATCACTACAACGAGGATTGGGATCTGCCGTCGATTGCGGAGCTCGCCCGCGCGAGCGTGATCGGCAAGGTGACGGAGAGCGGACGGTACCGCGTGCATCATCGCGGCTTGCTCGTGTGCGATGCAACTTCCACAGATATCACTTCCGGTCTCCAGTACACGCGACCGACGGAGAATCCCGATCAGGTGAAAAGTGAACCGACGATCCGCTGCGGAGGGTCTGGAATTGTTGTGGAAGTTGAAAGTAAGGAGTTCGAGACAACACTCTCGGATGTGCTTCGAGCGATGCTCATGCATCCGAATCATGCGAGTAAATCTCCTGCATTTATTCACTTTGACAAGACCGTCATCGGCTGCTCGATGATTGAGGCAGGCGAGGCGGATGCGGGCGTGATCACGCCGCTTATGGATCTCCAACACTTCGTACAAGGCGGAACGCACCCGGGTTGGGAGCTCTCTGACTCGGATCGCATGCGAGGCATAGCCGTAGCTGGAGATGGAAACGGACGTTACGGGAGAATCTCGGCGTATTGGCAAGGTGCGAATGCTGCGCTCGAAAGTATGTGCAACGTCGCTGCGGTTGGCGCTGTCCCCAGAGCTCTCACGGACTGCCTCAACTACGGCAATCCAGAGGTGCCATCGGAACTCGGTGCGCTTGAGCAGGGGGTGCGGGGCATCGCGGAGGCGGCGGTTGGTGTGGCGATTGATGGAGCGTCGGTTCCGATTATTTCCGGCAATGTCAGCCTGTATAACGATACCCCCGAGGGCGGAGCCATTCCCCCGACGGCGATTGCCTGCTGCATCGGCGTACTTCCCGACGCTCGCAAAGCCGTGACGATGCAGCTGAAGAAAACTGATTCCGCTCTGCTCTTCATTGGAAATCCGCAGGACGAATGTGGAGGTTCGGCCTATTACGAAGTGCTCGAGGCAATGAGTGGTGCACCTCGAGATTCCCTCCTCGGCAAGAATGTGCCATCGCCGGACTTCAAGGCGATTGGAAAGATGATGACGTCCGTGATTGCGCTGATTGACCGGGGCCTCGTTCTTTCTTCCCATGATGTGAGCGACGGGGGGCTTCTGCTCTCTCTCTTCGAGATGACCGTAGCGACGCGGGGCGTGGATCGGAAAATTGGCATAGAGATCGATCTTCAAGCATTTTCGTCGTCTCTGTCGTCGGACAAGTTACTTTTCTCTCAAACACCCGGCTTCATATTGGAAATCGGGCAGGAGTACCTTTCGAGCGTTCAGGCATTTGCGAAAGAGTCTGGCGTTGATGCTTTTGTTCTCGGAAGAACAACTGCGACTCAGTCACTGCAAGTAAGACGTGATAAGGAAGTTCTCCTTGATGAAGATTTGCCGGTACTTCAGAAACTCTGGCAGGAAGGACTGACACAAGCGTGGGCACATCTTCCGTGATGTGATTGCCCATAGGTGAAGAGAGGGTAAAATATTCGCATGATCACCAAACGCATTTTCACACTCTTCATTGCGGCTTCTCTTCTCGGCAGTGCAGTCGCACCTTTTACCGTACTTGCAAATGATCAAGTTCCCACGGGGACTATAACCATCGAGCAACAGAGCGCTCTCGGCAATACTGCCGTATGGACTCTCGTGAATCAGGACCAGACGGTCTTTAAAGGCAATGCGGCAACGCAACAGGTGAAGATACCCGCTGGCAATTACACTTTCTTCATTGAACAGACCAAGGGTCTATCTGCAGAAGTCCACTATCAGAGCGGCTCCACGATTAAAACGTACACTATTCCTCAATTCTCTTTTCAGTACGACGGTATTGCGCCGATCAAAATTTCCGTTTCACTGCTTATGAAGGACTCGGGAAAAGTGAGTGTTAATAGCTCTCCTCAAGGCATAGATTTCGAACTCAAGGGGCCGAGCGGATTCGTTTACAAGGGAACAACGCCTACGACATATGAGGCTGTTCCCCTCGGCGTGTATTCCATTCGCTATATGCCGACCGGATGCGATTCACCGGTTAAATCGGGAAGCCTCAAGCCCTACAGTCGCCTGGATTTCGATATCACCATTTCCTGCTCGACTCTCACGACGAAACGCACTGCAGAGAACAATATTGAAGGTTTACTGACAGTGAAAATGAACGGCAAGGATGTCATCCTGCGCGATGTTCCCTCCACAGCCTGGTTCGCGACGTACGTTCAGAGCGCCGCGGAGCGAGGATACGTGACGGGATACACTAATGCCGATGGCAATCCGCTCGGAATGTTCGGCCCTTCCGATCCGGTGACATTGGCGCAGCTGGCCAAGATCGTGCATGCCGTCGGAGGCGTCAATGAGAAAGAGATGGTCAATCCTCCAGCAAATTTCTCCACACCTTCCTGGGCTTCGCGTTACATCGCATCGGCAGAGCAACGTGATTGGAGAGTCTTCATCGATCCCACAATCAATCTCAATCGTCCCGCGACCCGCGGCGAAGTGCTCGTGACACTTCTCCAAGTGATGAATGTCCCGTTGAGGTGGCCGTCAGGAACGCTCTTTGGAGATGTGACGCGCAGGGCACCGTACGCCTCTGCCATCGAAACCGCGGCCAAAGACGGCATCGTGGCGGGATTAACGGATGCCAATGGCAAAGCGACGGGAAATTTCGGGCCACTGGATCCCGTCAATCGCGCAGAGATGTCGAAGATTATCATGAAAGTCATAGAGATTTACGGAAAGACGACGCACGCCGGGACCGGTGCCGTGAAACTCTAAGCAGCTACGCAATCATGCTCTGAGCGAGCGTCGTGATGTCGCCCGCCCCCATGCAGAGTAACACATCGCCCCGTTCCAAGATCTCCGCCTG
>CAIJNU010000101.1 GCA_903822115.1 uncultured Candidatus Peregrinibacteria bacterium | reverse complement strand
GGCGTCTACGACATTGTCTTTTCCAGAGTCCGGAGCAGCATTACCCCCTTCGCTCTGAGCCTTCTTCTGCGCTTCCTCGTAGACGACCTTGCCGACTTCCTGCGCCGCGAGACCGAGTTCCTCCGTCGCTTTCTTTACGTCCTCGAGTGAGGCGCTCTCTTTCTTCAGCAGATCGCGAAGGGCGTTGGACTTCTCGTTCACGGTCTTCTTCACCTCATCGGGGATCTTGCTGTCGTACTCGCGCATCTGCTTGTCGATGGAGAAGAGCAGCGCGTCGGCTTGATTGCGAGCGTCGATGAGCTCGCGCTTCTTCTTGTCCTCTTCGGCGTGGATTTCCGCGTCCTTCTGCATCTTTTCCACCTCTTCCTTGCTCAGACCCGTGGAGCCCTGAATGGTGATGTGCTGCGACTTCCCCGTTCCCTTATCCTTCGCTGAGACGTGGAGGATGCCGTTCGTGTCGATGTCGAACGTCACTTCGACTTGCGGCATGCCCCGCGGCGCGGAGAGGATGCCGTCGAGGATGAAGCGTCCGAGCGACTTGTTGTCCTTCGCGAGTTCGCGCTCCCCCTGCACGATGTGGATCTCCACGGACGTCTGATTGTCCGCGGCGGTCGAGAAGATCTGCGACTTGCTCGTGGGGATCTTGGCGTTGCGCTCGATGAGTTTCGTGGCGACTCCGCCGAGCGTTTCGATACCGAGCGACAACGGCGTCACATCGACGAGCACGATGTCCTTGTGGATGTCTCCTCCCATCACGCCACCTTGGATCGCCGCGCCGATCGCGACCACCTCATCGGGATTCACGCCCTTGTGCGGTTCCTTGCCAAAGAGTTCCTTCACTTTCGCAACGACCGCCGGCATGCGCGTCATGCCTCCGACGAGCACAATCTCGTTGATGTCCTTCTTTGTCAGCTTCGCATCCTTCAGCGCGTTCTCACAGGGCTTCACGGTGCGATCGATGAGATCCTTCACGAGCATCTCGAGCTTCCCGCGCGAGAGCTTCACATTGAGGTGCTTGGGTCCGGAGGCATCGGCCGTGATAAACGGCAGATTGATGTCCGTCTCCGTCGCGGATGACAGCTCGATCTTCGCTTTCTCGGCGACTTCCTTGAGACGCTGAAGCGCGATGCGATCCTTGGACAGATCGATGCCGCTCTCCTTCTTGAATTCCGCCACGAGCCACTCGATGATCACTTGGTCGAAGTCGTCGCCGCCGAGGTGCGTGTCGCCGTTCGTGGCGATGACTTCGAAGACGCCGTCACCCAGCTCCAGCACCGACACATCGAACGTTCCTCCTCCAAGGTCGAACACGATGATCTTCTGGCTTTTGTCGCCTTTGTCCAAGCCGTACGCGAGCGCAGCGGCCGTCGGTTCGTTGATGATGCGCACCACGTCGAGCCCCGCGATTTGTCCCGCCTCTTTGGTCGCAGACCTCTGGGAGTCATCGAAGTACGCAGGCACGGTAATCACCGCTTTGTCGATTGTCGTACCGAGGAAAGCCTCGGCATCGCGCTTGAGCTTCTGGAGAACCTTCGCGGAGACTTCCTGCGGGAGCATTTCCTTCCCGTTAATTTGAAAGACGGCACGGCCTTCCTTGCCCCCCTTTACCGTGAACGGCATGTGCTTCGCCTCCTTCTCCACTTCCGAGTAGCGATGTCCGATAAAGCGCTTGGCGGAGTAGACCGTATTCTGCGGGTTCGTCACCGCCTGACGCTTCGCAGCGACGCCGACGAGCACTTCCGCATCCTTGAATCCGACGACGGAGGGAGTGGTGTTGTTGCCCTCGGAGTTGGGAATGACGACGGGTTCGCCGCCCTCAATCACAGAGACGCAGGAATTGGTGGTACCGAGGTCGATTCCGATGATCTTGGACATAGAAAAGGGACGTTAGGAATTAGCACTCGCCATTTTAGAGTGCCAATCTTGCTTCGTCAAGGTGGACATCATCCGTCACTGAGAGGTTGATTATTTGGAGAATCTAATCTTTGGCATTCTATAGCCAAATATTACAATAGTTTCTATACTCCGTTGGTCATGTTCCTCGATGAAGCAACTCTCGAAGTGAAAGGCGGCAATGGCGGACGCGGGTGCGTCTCGTGGCGCCGTGAGAAATACGAGCCCATGGGCGGCCCGGACGGCGGTAACGGAGGGAAAGGCGGCGACGTCTTCCTCGTCGCGGATGCGAACACCGACACGCTTTCGGACTTCTCCATGCGCAAGCGTTTTGAGGCGGAGATCGGCCGTTTCGGTATGGGCAAGTGTCAAACGGGCAAAGAGGGAAAGGATATCGAATTGCGTGTGCCACCGGGCACGATCGTTGAGGTGATGAGCGAGAGCAACAGTGAAGTGCTTGGGGAATTGCTCTCAAACGGTGATCGCATGCTCGTGGCGCGCGGCGGGAGAGGCGGATTTGGTAACGCGCACTTCAAAAGCTCGACACGCCAGCGCCCCGACTTCGCCGAGCTCGGGGAACCCGGAGAGCAGAAGAAGATTCATCTCGAGCTCAAGCTTATCGCCGACGCGGGCATCATCGGCTATCCGAGCGTCGGCAAGTCCACGTTGATCTCCGTCATTTCCTCCGCCCGGCCCAAAATCGGCGACTACCCCTTCACGACTCTCGTACCCAATCTTGGCGTCGTCACCGTTTCCGAGCGCTCATATGTCGTGTGTGACGTGCCGGGTCTCATCGAAGGCGCGAGCGAAGGGAAGGGGTTGGGCGATGCGTTCCTTAAACACATCGAACGCTGCGGCGTGCTCGTGCACTTGCTCGATTGTGGGCGGGCTCTGACGGAAGAAGGAGGCGCTGATGCGGAAATACTCGCGAAGGATTACCGTGCCATTCGCCACGAACTCGAAGTCTTCTCCCCTACTCTCTGCGCCAAACACGAACTCATCGTTCTCAGTAAGATCGATCTGATCGGCGAAAATGTTTCCGCACTCGAGCGCGAGCTGAAGAAGCTCGGCGTGTCGGTAGCCATGAGTATTTCTTCTGCGACGCACATCGGTATTGAAGAGTTGAAGAAGACGCTGCTGCCGATCGTTCTCGAGGAACGCCGCAAGCGTGAGGAGGGAGAAGGGTCTGATGTCCAAGCGGAACAGAAGATCATTCCCACCCTTCGTCCACACTTGGCATCGCAGCGGATGGGGGCCTACAGGATTGAATTGAAGGTGGACGGCACGGTGCGGATTGCAGGGAAAAGAATAGAGCAGTTCGTCGTGATGACGGATTTTATGAACGAAGGAGCGGTCAGGCGCTTCCGTGATGTCATGGATCGCATCGGTGTGCGACGTGTTCTCGCCTCCAAATGGGACGGGAAATCTCCCGTATACGTGGGCAGCGTGCGCATTGATTCGTTCTTATGAGTGGATTTTTCCCGGGATTTTCCTACAATGCAGTCGGTTCGTTGTATGGGGCTGTAGCTCAGTTGGCTTAGAGCGCTGCATTCGCATTGCAGAGGTCAGGGGTTCGACTCCCCTCAGCTCCACCACTATTTGTATCAGACGGTTGACGTTGCCGTTTCAACGCCTCTCTTGCTATCCTTTGAATGCTCTGTGGCCCGGTAGCTCATCGGTAGAGCGCTGCCCTGAAGAGGCAGGCGTAGCCAGTTCGACTCTGGCCTGGGCCACCAATAGTCATGAAAGACAAACCTACGGTTTTTCTTTCATGGTCTATCTTTTCTCTAAGAGGTGTCCCTCCAGGCAGGCGGAGCCTGCCTTCGGGACGATTGTTAAATGATGCTGAAGCTATGATTCGGCTTTGCCTTCTCCCGAAGACGGAACTCCGTCGCGAAAGATCGGAATATATTCAAGATACAGCTCCTGTCTGCATCATTGCTTGATACGACTCGAAATCGGGTACAATCGAAAGACTGATCAATGAATACCATTCTCTCCAAGCAGGCGCTGACGGGACTTTCAGAGGAAGAAGTACTGCAACAGCGGGCGGCGTACGGCACAAACGAACTCCCGACATCCAAGCCTCGAAGCTTCTTCGCAATAGCGTGGGATGTCGTACGCGAGCCGATGTTTCTGCTCCTCGTGTCCTGCGGCGTTTTGTACCTCTTGCTTGGTGACAGGAATGAGGCGCTGATGCTCCTGGGATTCGTGTTTGTCGTCATGGGCATCACGCTTTTCCAGGAACGAAAGACGGAACGCGCACTCGAGAAGCTTCGTGATCTCTCCAGCCCCCGTGCTCTCGTCATCCGCGGCGGCGAACAGAAGCGCATTGCGGGGCGCGACGTGGTTTGCGGTGATATCTTCATCGTTTCTGAAGGCGATCGCATCCCTGCCGACGGCGTCGTTCTCGACACATCGGCGTTGTCGGTGGACGAATCCCTTCTCACGGGAGAATCCGTCTCGGCGTTGAAATCGGTGTGGGACGGAAAGAGTGAGAGGGCATCATGGAACGGTGAGAACTCGCCCTTTGTGTCGTCGGGAACACTTGTCGTTCGGGGAAAGGCGTACTGTCTGGCACAGGAAGTGGGGATGCAGACGCAGATGGGACGTATCGGGAAGTCGCTTCAGAGTCTCGAGTCCGAGGAGACCTTCGTTCAACGCGAAACTTTTCGACTCGTGCGTATCTTCTTTATTTTCGGTGTCAGCACTTCCATTCTCGTTTTTCTCCTATACAGCCTCACGCGCGGTGATTGGCTGAAGGGACTTCTCGCCGGGTTGAGTCTGGCTATGGCGGTCCTCCCGGAGGAATTCCCCGTCATTCTCTCCATATTTTTCGCTCTCGGCGCGTGGCGCATCGCAAAGAAAGGCGTGCTGACACGCAGAATTCCCGTGGTGGAAATGCTCGGTGCGGCGACGGTTCTCTGCTCGGATAAAACCGGTACGATCACGTTCAATAGAATGACCGTGCGCCGAATTCTCCTCGAAAACAATGAGCAATTTCTGTGCGATGATTCCGTCAAAGAATTCCCCGAAGCGTTTCACAAGATTCTCGAATTCGGCATTCTTGCAAGTCAGCGCGATCCATTTGATCCCATGGAGAAGGCGTTTCAATCGCTCGGTGAGCGTTATCTGAGGGGGACGGAGCATCTCCATGATGAGTGGTCGCTCGTTCGGGAGTATCCCCTCTCCTCCGAGATGCCCGCGATGACCGAGGTCTGGGAATCGAAGGATCAGCAACATTACGTCATTGCCGCGAAGGGGGCGCCGGAAGCGATCATTGATCTCTGCCATCTCCCGGCCGAACGCACGGCGCATGTGCAGGAGCAGGTGCGTGCGCTGGCCAAAGAAGGATTGCGGGTGCTCGCCGTTGCCGCATCGGAATTCGAGCGACTTCCTCTGCCCGGGATTCAGCATGATTTCTCCTACGCATTCCTCGGACTTCTCGCGCTTGAGGATCCAGTGCGTCCGTCCGTGCCGCTCTCCGTTCGAGAATGTCATGAGGCTGGAATCCGCGTTATTATGATTACCGGAGATCACCCGAGAACCGCCGAATCGGTGGCTCGTCAGATTGGTCTTGAGCGACCGGAGGCTCTGCTGACAGGCGTCGAACTGGAAGCAATGGATGACGGAGTGCTGTGCAAAAAGATCGCCACTGTCAGTGTCTTCGCACGCATCACACCCGAACAGAAACTTCGCATTGTGCAGGCGCTCAAGGCGAACGGAGAGGTCGTGGCGATGACAGGCGACGGAGTGAATGACGCACCTGCTCTCAAAGCGGCGCACATTGGCATTGCAATGGGTCTGAGAGGAACCGATACCGCACGCGAGGCGGCATCGTTGGTGTTGGTTGATGATGACTTTTCGTCGATTGTGAGTGCGATCCGTACGGGAAGGAGGATTTTCGACAACTTGCGCAAAGCCATGGCGTACGTCGTCGCGATTCACATCCCCATCGCCGGACTTTCCCTCATCCCGGTTTTTTTCCACTGGCCGCTCATTCTCTTTCCGGTGCACATCGTCGTGCTCGAGCTCATCATCGATCCATCCTGCTCCATTGCGTTCGAGATGGAAGAAGAAGAACAAGGCATCATGCAGCGTCCGCCGAGAAATCCACGTTCTCCTCTCTTCGGTCGTGAGCGCATGACGTTGAGCATCCTGCAGGGGTGCGGCGTGCTTCTGGTCATGATCCTCTTGTACTACTTCTCTCTCACTCACGGGAAAACGGTGTCGCAGGCACGTACGCTCGTGTTTGTTTCACTCATCGTCGCGAATCTCAGTCTCATTCTCACGAATCGATCTTGGACGAAAACCGTCATGGGACATTTGAAATCCGTGAACGCCGCAGTGGGATTCATCATGTTGGGAGTTGTCATTTTCTTCATCGCCTGTCTCAATATTCCGCCCCTTCGCAATGCCTTCCTCTTTGCAGCGCTTTCCTGGAAGGATCTCCTCATCAGCATCGCGATGGGATTTCTAAGTATCCTGTGGTTTGAGATTCTCAAAGCTGTGCGCGGTAAGCAATTGCTCGACGTATCCTGATGACGCACATCATTGCCTATGCAAATGTTTTCACGAACCAACGTTTGGCGAGCTGCACCAATACGAGGTAGGCGAACAGTTCCAGTACAATGAGTCCGAGGAGCGAGAATGGCAGCGGGACGAAGCCGAGTGCGTGAGCGAAGGGTGAGATTGGCAGGAGGAGGGCAATGGCGACGAAGACGAGGGACGACGTGAGAAGCAATGCGCTCGGGCGGCTCTGGAGAAAGGGAATCTTTCTTGTGCGGATCACGTAGATGACGAGTGTCTGCGTGAGAAAAGATTCGACGAACCACCCCGTGCGGAAAGCGGCGATCGAAACTCCGAGATAGAGGAGCATTCCGAATGTGAGAAAATCGAACAGCGAACTGATCGGGCCGATGAGGAACATAAAGCGCCGGATGTAGGAAACGTTCCACTGTTGCGGAGTCGTGAGGTACTCGGAGTCGACGGAGTCCGTGGGGATCGCGAGCTGAGACAGGTCGTAGAGAAAGTTATTGAGGAGCACCTGGATCGGCAGCATCGGGAGGAAAGGAAGAAAGAGGCTGGCTCCCGTCATACTGAGCATGTTGCCGAAGTTGCTGCTCGTTCCCATCTGGACGTACTTCACGATGTTGCGGAAGGTCTTTCTCCCCTCGATCACTCCTTCTTTGAGCACCTTCAAACTCTTTCGCAGGAGGATGAGATCCGCCGATTCCTTCGCGATGTCCACAGCCCCTTCCACGGAAATTCCCACGTCCGCCGCTTTGAGCGCGGGCGCGTCGTTGATGCCGTCTCCGAGGTAGCCGACGATGTGCTTGTTCGCATGCAGCGCCTGAATGATCTGCTCCTTCTGCAAAGGGGAGAGCCGATAGAAAACCGTCGTCTCCTTCACGACTTCCCTCACTTTCGCATCGGAGAGTTCCTTGAGTTCGTCTCCCGAAAGAAATCCCTTGAGGTTCAGTCCCACCTCACTGCAGATTTTCTTGGTTACGAGTTCGCTGTCTCCCGTGAGGATCTTCACCTCGATCCCAAGTTTTCGAATGGCTTCTATCGCCTCCTTTGCCGTGGGCTTCGGTGGATCGAGAAACGCGACGTAGCCTCGGAGGATGAGCTCACCCTCGTCCTCCTGGGAGAACACCGTTTTCGAACGGGAAAAATCCCGGTACGCGACGGCAAGAACGCGGAAGCCCTGTGCACCGAGTATGTCATTCTCTTTGTGCAGGAATTCAAGTTTTTTCTTCTCGATCGGATGGACAACGTCGTGGAGCTCGTAGTGCGTGCAACGTTTGTAGATCTCCTCCGGTGCGCCTTTGGCGATGAGGCGATGCTTGTCGTCTGTGTCGACGATCACGGACATGATCTTTCGCGAAAAATCGAAAGGAATTTCGTCGATTTTCTTCATGTTTCGAAGCTCGATCTTCCCGTGATCGAGAATCGTGCGATCCAGAAGTCCTTTGAGCCCCGTCTGGAAGAAGCTGTTGGTGTACGCGTAGCGCAAAGTCGTCTCATCATCGGTTCCTTCCACGTCGCAGTACTTCTCGAGCACGACCTTGTCGAGCGTCAGAGTCCCCGTCTTGTCGGTGCACAGCACGTCCATCGCTCCGAAGTTCTGAATGCTATTGAGACGCTTCACGATGACCCGCTTCTTCGACATCTCAATCGCGCCCTTTGAAAGGTTCAGGGCCACAATCATCGGCAGCATTTCGGGTGTGAGTCCCACGGCGACCGCGAGCGAGAAGAGGAAAGCCTCTGTCAAATTCCCCCGGAAGAACGCGTTGATGGCGAAGATCACCACGACCATGACGAGCATCACGCGCAGCATCAGCCATGTGAGTTGCTTGATTCCCTTGTCGAAGCTGGTCTCCACGACGAGGCGTGAGAGACGAAGTGAAATTTCGCCGAATTGCG
>CAIJNU010000100.1 GCA_903822115.1 uncultured Candidatus Peregrinibacteria bacterium | reverse complement strand
GGGAGTGGCCAGGAGCATGCCCGTGACTACGAGAGAGGCGGTGAGGAGGATGCGGGAGTTCATAGCGAGGAGAGAAATGTTGCTGAACCAGAGAGTAAATAATCAAATAATTCAAATCACGAAATTATCAAATTTAGATTGCCGGGCGGACACAACGAACATCGTTGGGATTGCCCGGGTAGTCGTTGGACGTAAGGCCGTCGTTGAAGTACACGAGCCAGATGCCACCCGGGCCATTGACGTAGGGTGAGGACGACCAGAAGCCGTCAGAGGGGGTGCTCGGGAAGAAGTTCGAATCGATAGCGGGAATTGATGTGGTCGTATCGACGATAGTTTCAAGCTCCTTCAGGGAAGGAAGTCTCCAACCGCCTCCCGTGATACCTTCACAGCTGGTCTCGCCATCGGATTGGGAAAGATAGGAGACATCACCCGTGCAAGTACCATGAGGATCGCCATCCGCCCACGTCTGCCCCTGCGAGCACATCTGCCAGACGAGGCCTGTGGAGGCATCGGTAATCGTGCCGTCGTGGTTGTCGGTGTAGGACTGACCGGAGGGGTAGTGGGCAGCGGAGGGAGCAGCGTAGGTTCCATTGAGGATGGAGCCATCTGTTTTGAAAGCGAAGGAGTCGGAGAGAATATGATTCTCGTCAGCAAGCGTGCGGCCTCCCGTCGCCCCTCTGGGGTTATTGGCGGTTCCTCGGATACCGAAGAGCGTCGTCCCCGAAAGCACTTTGGAAGCTGTGATGGTCGGGATGGCATTGAAGATCTGATCCACGGTGTGACGGAGTGTCGGGGAACTCGGAGTGTCCGACGGTGCCATGGACGCATGGCCGCTTGCGGCGGTGTAGGTGTTGTTCGCGATCTTGCTCCAGATGTCCTCCAAGGTGAACCCGCTCGCGGTGCCTGGTGAAACAGTGGGAGTCAGGTTCGCCGTGAACATGGATCCTCTGAGGAAGACGGCAACGGTTGTCGCAGCGACGAGGAGCCCGATAAGAACAGGAGCAACCTTGCGGGTAGATACGGTCTTCATGTTTGTGTTGGGAATGTTGATTCTATTATACAATATAATATATATATATCAATCCCAACATCTCCTCTTCCAAGAGCCAAAACTCAGCTCAATTCTGTCTCCTCTCACTCCTCCTGCAGCCGCAGGGGCATGATGAGGTGGAGGAATCGGGGATTGCCCGACAGCGTGAAGAGGGCGGGGTGGAGCGCGTCGATGACCTTCATCTCGACATTGTCCGCATCGATGTGCGAGAGGAAGTCGAGGAGGTAGCTCGAGGAGAGAGCAATCTTATTGCTGCCACCGGTCGCCTCAGTATGCAGCACCGCCTCGTCCTTGCCAGCCTGCGTCTGGGGCGTGGCGATCTTCGTCTGACTCTTCTCGCAATGGAAGGTGAGTGTGTTGTTCATCTCCTTCGCAAAGTAGTGCATGCGCTTCACGACGAGGAGGAGCTCGCGGGTGGGGAAGAGGACAGAAGTCTTCGTCTCCTTCGGCAGAATTTGTTTGTAATCGGGGAACTTCCCGTCGATGAGGCGCGAGAGGAGTCGGACATTTCCGTAGTGCATCTCGATCTGCTGCTTACTGAGGAAGATTTCGATCTCCGGAATTTTCCGCTCTTTCTTCTCTCCCTCCTGCTCCTTCTCCTCGGGCTTTTTAAAACTCGCGCTGAGAATGCTGCGCAGTTCGTCGAGAATCTTGGTCGGGATGATGCAGGAGAGCGCGGCCCCTTCACCCTTCGTCTCGAGGACATACTCCGAGAGGCGATAGCTGTCGGTGGCGACGAGCGTCAGTTTGTCTTTTTCTTGAAGAAACGAAACGCCCGAAAGAACGGGGCGTAATGTCGATTTCGCGGATGCGAATGTGACGAGATGGAGGGCATGGAGAAGTGGCTCCGCTTGGAGAGAGAAGGAAGCGAGACGATCGACTGCGGTAATGGTTGGGTATTCGCTAGAGGCTTCTCCGGCGATCATGGTCTTCGCATGTTTTGATGTGCAACGTAGTTGCGTTCCTTCGCTTGTCTCGAGGAGAACTTCCGGATCATTATTGTACTGTGCGAAAATTGAGAATGGCTTTCGCGGGAATGGTGATCGATCCTTCATTCTCGATTCGCGCCTCGAAGTTTGTAATGATGGAAAGCTCCAAATCCGTCGCGCTCACGGTGCACCTTCTCCTTTCCGCTTCGAGAAGAATGTTCCCGAGAATGGGCAGCGCCTGTTGACTCCCGATTGCCCTGCTCACGAGGTAGAGAGCTTGAAGAAGATCAGTTGTTGCACAGGAGAATTTCATGACCTATTGAAAGAAAGATTAATGAATACACTTAAACCGTCATCATCATACCATCTTCTCAAACAGAGCAATTTCCTTTTTGATCTGTGGAAAGGCTCTGGAAAAGTGCGGCTACCTCACAACCATCAGCCAAAAAATCCCCCTTCGAGGTTTTATGAGCTGTGGGAACGATGTGGATAAGTTGTGGAGAAAGGAGGGGGGAGAGGGAGAAAGGCCAAAAAATGAAATATTGGCTCTGGGTAAACGAAAACCAAAACCCCCTGTGGAGAACTGCCTCCCAGTTCTGCCTTTCCCCTTTCTGACTTATCCACAGTCGGTGTGGATAACTTTTGTATGCAGATTAAGGAGTTTTCCTCTCCAGAATCGCACGATATTCATTCCGCTCTTCAACATTTGCGACCGCAGCGCGATTCTCTCGCACCAGAAGTTTTCCATCCTTGAGAGAGACGAAACTGCGATCGGGAATATCTCCCGTCACGTACGCACCGCCGGCGACGAATGTTCCTCTTCCGATTTTCACGCCGGGGTTCGTCCCCACCTGGATGCCGATGCGACATCCCTCCCCGACAATTGCGCCGAGTTTCGTGAGGCCGGTGGCGAGATTGTCATCGCCGACCACACTCAACACCTCCGCCTCATCAAGGCGGAAATTTCCCGTGATGGTGCCGCCCCCAAACGAAACGTTTCTCGCGATGATGCTGTCGCCGAGGTACGTCATGTGCGTCCACACGTCGCGCTCGAGGATGCTGCCCTTCACTTCCGTCTGGTATCCGATCACGCAATTCTCTCCCACGCTCGACGCGCGCACGAGCGCTCCGGTGCCGACGATCGTATTCTTTCCTATGAAGCACGGGCCACGCACGGTGGCGTGCGGGAGCAGCTTCACACCCGCCTCAAGGATTACATCGCCCTCGACGACCGCAGTAGGGTGAATGACGGCGGAAGGGTCGATACGCTTCAATTTCACGGTTTCTTCAAGGAGGGAGGGGAGGAGAGAGAGGAGGTGCCACGGATACTTCACGGCCTGCCAGAATCCGGTGTAGGGCACGGCGCGGTAGTTCTTTGCGGCGAAGAGCTTCTCCAGCGACTGCTCGTATCCGTCATCGTTTGTGGACTCGGCCCGGCGTAGCTCCGTAAGGAGCGAAGCCGGATCGTTGTGAATATGCGCGACGATCGTCACGAGATCGCTCGGCTCTTTGCCTTCGCCCGGCTTCTCGACGATGCCGCGTATGCGATCTCCGTCGAGCGTGAGGTAGCCGCCGGGGAAGTAGCGCGAGACCTTCTGTGCGAGGATGGCGCCGTCACCGTGTCGCGCCGCCGCGATGAGATCTTCGTACGCCTTCGGCTCGATGATGTCGTTGCCGCTCACGATGAGGAGCGGATCGCCGCTCATCTTCGGCAGTGCCGAGAGGAGCGCGCCCTGCATTCCCTTCTCCAAATCTTCCTGCTCGATCAGGGTGAGGGAGGGGAAGAGGCCGCGGATCGCATCGAGATTATGTTTGCCCGAGACGACGGTCACGTTTGTACATCCTGCGGCAGCGAGGCGCTCGAGCTGATGTGCAAGAAGTGTCTTGCCGGCGATCGGCCAGAGACTCTTCTCTTCTAGGGGCCAGAAACGGCGTGAGCGGCCGGCGACGAGCAGGAGGACATTCACAGCGCGGCATTATACGAAGTTTTTGGCTTATGAGAAAGAGAAAATGCCAGCTTCAAGCAGCGGACTTCGTCACGCAAATACGCAGAACCGTCAGGCTTGCGCGAGTCGCAGCTTCTTCATTCTCCTCCATCCCATATACGCTCCGCTGAGGATCAATATCATCGTGAACCCGGTGCCACTTTGTACCAGGCCGACGTGGTCATGTTGGGTTGGGAGCAACTTTTGATTGGCTGCGACAGGGAGTGAGATCGTACCGACAGCCCCTTCCGTTTCCTCACCACTCGCGAAGCGACTGCGGATGAGGATGCCGAATGTTCCGGGTGGGACGTTCTGGATTCGCAGCTGTCGGATGTCACCGGCGATATTCTGCGGCGCGCTGTAGGTGATGCCGCCGTCGACCGTCTGGGAGACGTCGAAGCTCACGGGAGAGACGGATGGAGGAACGCGAAAGGAAACGACAATGGTGTAGAGACCGAACGATTCCTGCGTGCGTTGCAACGTGATGTTCGTCACATCCGCAATGCCTGAGGAAGGCGGAGTGGAAGGAGCGGGAGGAGAAGGAGGTGCGGGAGGCGAAACAACGATCGGAGAGGAAGACATTGATCCGGCAGCCGTCACCATTGCCACGCCGTTATCCGGTGTGATCGCTTCATCGGAAGACACGCTCCAGACATTGCTCACCCTGACGGTGTACTGCACTCCCGGCTTCTGCGTCGCCGTCGTGAGGGTGACGATCGCGGCGTTCGCCCTTATACCCAGCAGATCAAGTGCATGTCCCTGTGCGTCCGTGATCGTGACGCAGGAGAAGGGGTCTGCCTGGAGGAGCGTCACCGGTTGCGAGAAGGTGAGTTCCAGCGATGAGGATGAGAGCGCGGTTGCCGACAGGAGTCGCAGTGCGGCATGAGCCGAGGTCGAGGGAGCCGGAGCGGACAACGCGGAAGAAGAAGAGCTCGTCAGGGAACCGGCGGGCAGAGTGACGGAAGCCTCGCTGCCGAATGCCGCACTCTCTTCGCCCGTGTCGGTGACGGCGACGACGGTGACGAAGAGGCGGCTCGCCGAACCTCCGTAGCGCAGATTGAAGGAGGGAGCGGTCGAGTTCGTCGTGACAAAATCGTCATAGGCTCCGCCATTGCCGAGAATGGATTGATGACTGTAGTAGATGCGGTACTTCGCGATGCCGTTGTTATTTTGTGGGACGTTCCAGGACACGAGGACGATGCCGTTCTGGAGTGTTGCCGTTACGCCCGTGACGATTCCCGGAGGCGCGGCCAAGGCCGTCAGCGGCCAACCAAAGAAGAGAACTGCGGCGATGGTCATCGTGATTTTGCGCATTTGGTGGTGGGTATTTTTCTCACCATTATAGCAGGAAATTTCCTCTTCCACCAGCGGTGGACATCGCATTCACTCGCGGAAATCCCTCTGTGCGGAGGTTGCCGAGACGTGGGGGCGCGACTACACTGCATTTCCGCGTATGTCACCTACTGACGGATTCCAAAGTCGATCGATGTCCGGATACGGTTCCCCGGAGCGCCACGCGTGGGGAGGCGGGAAAATTCCGAGGCGGCGAAGGGTTTCGGGTGAGCGCACCAAATCTTTTTTTCGCGGTATTGCGCGCTTCATCGGAGCGGCCGGCCGGTGGGTCATCGGACAGAAACGCAGACTCGGGTGGAAGAAGTTTCTCCTGCGGTCCGCAGGATTGGCGGTCGTGCTCAGCGTTCTCTACGTGGGGCTCCTGTGGCTCACGCTCCCGAATATCAGCGATCCAACCACCCTCTTCGCTTCTCAGAGCACCGTCGTCACCGACCGTAACGGCATCGAGCTCTATCGTCTCTACGGCGAACAAGATCGCACCTATGTTCCGGGTACGCAGATCGCCGACTCCATCAAACACGCGACGATCGCCATCGAAGACCAGCGCTTCTATACGCACGGGTGCATCGAAGTGCGCTCGATCTTCCGTGCAGTTTTCGCTCGGTTTTTGGGATCGGATGTCACCGGGGGAGCCTCCACCCTCACGCAGCAGCTCGCGCGCAACGCGCTCCTCACCCGCGAGCGCACCCTCACGCGAAAGATCCGCGAGATGATGCTCTCCTGCGAACTCGAAAATGCCTACAGCAAGGACAAAATTCTGGAGATGTACCTGAACTGGATTCCTTACGGGCAGAACGCGTACGGCGTTGAGCAGGCGAGTCATCAGTACTTCGGAGTCAAAGCCGCAGATCTCACGCTCGCGCAATCCGCTGCGCTCGCTTCAATCCCCCAGCGGCCCACGTATTTCACGCCCTACGGATCTCACGTGCACACCACCGTATCGGCGTCCGCTCTCAAGCGAATCCGACAGGGTGATGCGAAGAGTGCCGCGGATCTCGGCGACAGCG
>CAIJNU010000099.1 GCA_903822115.1 uncultured Candidatus Peregrinibacteria bacterium | reverse complement strand
GGCATTGTCCGGGAAGAACGATTGGAACTCACTGCACAGCGGCGCGGCCAAGGTCTTATTGTGCGCGAGGATGAGGGTCGGACGCTGCACCTGCGCGACGATATTCGCCATCGTGAAGGTCTTACCCGTCCCCGTCGCTCCGAGAAGCGTCTGGTGCGTCTCGCCTTTCTTCAATCCTTCAACGAGCCTCTCGATCGCCACGGGCTGATCTCCCGTGGGCGAAAAAGGCGCGACGAGCCGGAAGGGAATATTCTTCGCCATGTCCGGCCATTGTATCGCAGCAGTGGGAAAAAACCAGACTCACACTGTGCAACAGCCCTTTTTTCGGGCTTCACAGAAACCTTCCCCTTTGTATTTGACATACATCTTGACTAGTTTGTAATAACTATTATACTTCCGCCATGAGTAATCGAGCACTATCTGATGTCGAGAGAGTGGAATGGCTACGCGACCTTCATAACCCCTCGATGGGAAGGACTGGTCTCTACGAAGGCTTGCCCGCTCGAGCAACACAATCAGTCGCCCCAGAACGGCAGAGCAGTTGCAAGATCTCTGCAAGCCCAGGGGCTCGGGCCCGGCAGGTGCGTGAAGAAATCGAAGATAGGACAATCGAAAGGAGAATACAGATGGGTCGTGCATTGGACCTTGGCGATACCCCCGGTGTCTCCTTGCGCGTTGCTCCGGGCGTCACGCTTCCCCATCCCGCTCTCGCAGCGTCATTGGAGTAGAAGAGGGCAGTTTCTCCTGCGTGAGAGATCTTGCTACACTGACGCGGCATGATCGACCTCAATGATTTACGCGAGCGACCGGACGTCTACAAGGATGCTGCGTCAAAGAAGCGCATCACGGTGGATGTCGATGCTTTCTTGAAGCTCGATGCTCAGCGCCGCGATCTCATCAAGACCGTGGAGGAGATGCGCGCGAAGAAGAACGCCGTTAGCAAAGCGGTGCCGGCGATGAAGGGGGACGAGAAGAAACATGCGATCGCGGAAATGAAAGAGCTTGATGCGACGCTCAAGGGAAGAGAGGATGATCTCGCAGCGGTCGAAACACAGTGGAATGATCTGCAGCTCCTGCTCCCCGCCATTCCCCTCTCTCAAGTCCCGACCGGGAAGGACGAATCGGAAAACATGGAGACGAAGAAGTGGGGGACGATCCCGACGACGGATCCTAAAGCCAAAGATCACGTCGAGCTCGGCGAAGCGCTCGACATCATCGATATCCCCCGCGGCGCCAAGGTGGCCGGCGCGCGAAGTTATTACTTGAAAGGGGACGGGGCGAGACTCGAGATGGCCGTCTTGCAATTCGCACTCGATCATCTGCGGAAGAAAGGTTGGCTGCAATTCACGCCGCCCTACCTCGCGTCGTACGAGTGCTTCATGGGAACGGGATTCTTCCCGGGAGGGGATCAGACGAATATCTACGCCGTGGGAGGACGCGAGGGGAAGGACACGGCGATCGAGCCTGACAACCTCTCTCTCATCGGCACTTCGGAGGTGACGGTCGCGAGCTACCACATGGGCGAGACGCTCGCGGCGAGCGAACTCCCCAAGCGTTATGCGGGATTTTCGCCGTGCTTCAGGAGGGAGGCGGGGACGTACGGAAAAGACACGAAGGGCCTCTACCGCATCCATCAGTTCCAGAAAATCGAGCAGGTGGTGCTCTGCGAAGCGAACGTCGAAACCGGAATGAGCATGTTCGAAGAGATTCGCACGAATGCGGAAGAGGTGCTGCAGGCGCTCGGTCTCCCCTACCGCGTCATGACGATCTGCACGGGCGATCTCGGCAAAGGAAAACTCTTCCAGCAGGACATCGAGACGTGGATGCCGAGCCGCAAGTCCTACGGCGAGACGCACTCATGCAGCTACCTCGGAGATTTTCAGGCGCGCCGCCTCAACATGAAGTATGAGGGAAAAGACGGGAAGCGAAGTTTCGTGCACACACTCAACAACACCCTCATCGCCTCACCCCGCATTCTCATTCCGATCTTGGAAATCTTCCAGAACCCCGACGGAAGTGTGACGATCCCCGAAGTCCTGCGCCCCTACATGGGCGGACAGGAGAAGATCGTGAAGCGCACATGATGTTGCCGTTGATCCCCATGCTCCTCTGCCCTTTAACGCTCCTCCCCTGATGAAAATCCTCTTCACCCGATTTCCGTTGGAAAGTGCGCTCGGCGGCGCCGAAACGCAGACGCTCTCGCTTATGGAGGGGCTCCAGAAGCGCGGGAAAGACATCGTCTTCGCCGGGAGCTGCTCCATCCTCCTGAGACTTTCCCGCGAGCACGGCATTGAAACCGTCGATAAGCACATCGGCCCGCCCCCCGTCACGATGTGGAGTGCATTCAGTTTCCTCTGGCGCAGAAAAGCGATGCGTCAAAAACTCGAGAGTCTCCTCGACGAGATCCCCGGCGTCAACGCGATCATCATGCTCAGCCTCTCGGAGAAGCTCCTCCTCACGCCGCTCGCACTCAAACGCGGGATCCGTGTCTACTGGGTCGAGCACGACAAGACGGGGCGATGGCTGAAGAGCAACCCCTGGCTCCCGCAGTTGAAGGCACTCAGCCTAAACGTCCTCACGATCGCCGTGTCGGATCTCAGTCGCAAATTGTACGAAGAGATGGGATGGTCGCCGCAGACCATCGTCGCAATCCCCAACGGCATCGACACCAACCGCTTCGCGGGCATCGTGCGTAAGCAGGACAAGACCGATACGCTCTTCGTCGGAACGGCGGCGAGGCTCAGCTGGGAGAAGGGCGTCGACCTCCTCATCGAGGCGGTGCGCGACGAGCGTGCGATGGATCTGACCATCGTCGGCCGCGGACGAGATGAACAATCCATTCGCAAGCAGCTCGATGATCATCCGCGCATGCGCCTGCTGCAGGGGGAAACGGAGTTCAAAGCATTCTTCGAATCCATCGACGTGTTCGTCCTGCCCTCACGCGAGCACGACCCCTTCGGACTCGTCGTGGCCGAAGCGATGAGCGTGGGCATTCCGGTCATCGTCACCGATGTATGCGGTATTGCGGGCTACCTGACGCACGGAGAGAACGCCATCATCGTGAAAGCGGGAAGCGTCCCCGCACTTCGCTCCGCCCTCAATCTCCTACGGGATCCGGAAGAGCGAGCGGCTCTGGGAGCCGCGGGGGAGGCGTTTGCACGAGAGCACTTCACGCTGGAAAAGATGATCAATCGGTACGAGGAGGTGCTATCGTAATCGCATGCAGAACGCCTGCCGAGCCTGCCGTGGCGCATTCGAGACCGAGAAGCTCGATCTCGATCTCCTGGAGAGGATCTCTCCGACAATCGCGGGAGAGAAGATATCGATCCCACCGCCGACGCTGTGCCCCGACTGCCGACATCAACGTCGACTGAGCTTCCGCAACGAGCGCAGCTTGCGCGCTCGAACGTGTGATAAGACGGGAGAGAAGATCATCTCCATGTACGCAGCCGATGCGCCCTTTCCCGTCTACTCCCAAACGGCTTGGTGGGGAGAGGGATGGGATGCGCGGGACTTCGGTAAGGATATGGATTTCTCGCGCCCCTTCTTCGAACAATTCGCCGCAATGCGAAACGCCGTGCCGCACCTCGCCTGCAGCATCTCGAATTCCGAAAATTGTCTTTTCAACAATTTCTGCGCCGACTCGAAGAATTGCTACATGGGTCAGCGCCTCGGACACGCGGAAGAAGCCTTCTACTCGTACCTCGTCATCGACAGCCGATCGGTGTGCGACGGCTACAACATCGTGAAATCGGAATTATGTTACGAGACGCTCGACGCCACGAATTGCTACGGAATCTCCTATTCGCAGAACGTGGTGAATTGTTCGAGCTCCTCCTTCCTCTTCAACTGCAGAGATTGCAAAAATTGTTGCCTCTGCGCCAATCTCCGCAACGCGGAGTACTGCTTCGGGAACGTGAAACTCTCGAAAGAAGAGTACGAGAGAAAGATCGCGGATCTCGCAGAGGGAAGTGCGTCGAGCGTCTCCGCATTCGAGAAGCAATTCACGGAGATGAAGCGTCGGCAGATCGTCCCCGCGCTGTGGGGCTTCTCGATGGAAAACGCGTCGGGCAACTACCTCACCGAATGCAAAGATGTGCATGACAGTTTCGATTGCCACCACTGCCGAGACGTCGCGTTCGCGTGGGGGCATATTTACGGAGAAGACTGCATGGATACCGCCTTCAACTACCACTGCGATCGCACCTACGACTTCGCCGCCGGCACGCACGCGCAAGACATCTTCTTCAGTTTCAACATCCTCGCCGAATCCCACGATCTCGCGTACTGCGTCGACTGCGTCAGCGGCTCGCACGATCTCTTCGGATGCATCAGCATGAAACACGGCACCTACTGCATCCTGAACAAGCAGTACACGAAGGAGGAGTACCAGAAGCTGGTCCCGAGGATCATCGAACACATGCGAAAAACCGGAGAGTGGGGGGAATATTTCCCGACGGAGCTCTCACCCTTCGCCTACAACGAAACCGTCGCGCAGGAATACTTCCCGATGACCAAGGAAGAAATCGACAAGCGCGGATGGAAGTGGAATGACCAAACCGACGAGCTGCCCAAAGTCTCCAAAATCATCCCCGCTCAGATGCTGCCGGATTCCATCAATAATATTCCCGATGACATCCTGAACTGGGCAATCGAGTGCGAGTTCACGGGGAGACCGTTCAAAATCGTAAAGCAGGAACTGGAGTTCTATCGACAAATGAGGCTGCCCGTTCCGCATCTCCATCCCGACGAGCGGCACCGTCGAAGATTGGCGATGCGTAACCCGCGTAAGCTCTGGAGTCGCCCCTGTGTCAAATGTGGCGCAGCGATGCAAACCGCCTACGCACCCGAGAGACCGGAGATCGTATACTGCGAGCGTTGTTATCTGAAGGAAGTTTATTGAACATTCCATGCCGACTTAATTCCCATAGCCAATCGACGGATTTCTTCGTGAAAAACCCTGTGCCATCTGCATCGACATCGTATACTCGCTTCCGATGCGCAGATCGCTCTTCCTCATTGCGCTGCTTCCGCTGGCCATTCTGGCGGCGGCAGAGCCGCCGCATGCAGCTCCGTCGCAGCTTGTGCAGTCCTTCAATCCTTCCATCGATGCACTCAGCGTGGGAGGGGAGGAGATCAATCTTGAGGTGAGCGGCCTCACGGGGGATTCGTGGTCACCATGGACGAAACTGACGAAGGACGCGGAGGACGATCCCCTCTCCACGGAATCCAACCTCGTCATTTTCGGGCATGCGGTGTCTCAGGTGCGTCTGCGCGGAGAGAATCTCTCCGTCGCGCTCCATCCGATTCGCATTGCCGCTGATCCCGTTCACTACTCCGTAGCCTCGCTGACGAATGTCGGCACTCCGAAAATCCTCTCGCGCGTGGACTGGGGTGCGAACGAATCCTTGCTCTACGACGGCAAGGCCGTGACAGCATCCGGAGATGCATCGGATGCGAATCCGCTGAACGGCAATGGCAGTGAGGCGCTCACCCAGTCCGCCGGACGCGTCCAAGATTGCAATCTCATGCAGCAGCGCTATCCCGCAGAATTCCGCATCGCTCGCGTCAAAACCACGGATGCAAACGGACAGCACCTGCGCTGGCCACAGCAATACTCACCCGGTATCCGTCTCGTCGTCATCCACCACACGAGTGAGCAGGTGAGCGGAGACGCACGTCCCGGCGTGGAGCGCATGCGCGCGATCTACCAGTATCACGCCGTCTCCCGCGGCTGGGGCGACATCGGCTACCACTACGTCATTGATGAGACGGGGCAGATCTACCAGGGGCGCGCCGGAGGAGAGTACGTCGTCGGCGGCCATGCCTACTGCAACAACATCGGCACGCTGGGAATAGCGCTCATGGGAAATTTTGAAGTGGAAGATCCCACACAGGCGCAAGCACAGAGCCTCCAGTGGCTCCTCGATACGCTCGGCAAGGAATACAACATTGATTACACCCGCAACGTCCTCTTCCACGGAAAATCCCTCCCTCCCATTGTCGGACATCGAGACTTGCTCTCCACCTCCTGCCCCGGATACACCCTCTACAACGCCCTCGATCAGATTCGCGCCAACGTCCGAGGAGGTAATATCGGCGCCACCGTCAATTTCCCGCTCCCGCCATCCCCCACATCGTCTCCCGCCTCTTCCTCCGCATCCTCATCAAGGATTCCGCCTCCGCCTGCTGACCATCGTTACAGCGGCGTCGCCTACGGTCTCTCCGCCATCGGCTCCACCGCGATCAGCGGCAGACCAGGCATGGATGTCCAGGTAACACTGCAGTATCGCACGGGAAATACCACTGTTGCGCCGCAAGCCTTCCTCGGGAATGTCTTCCGCTCCTCTCCCGATATCGGCTTGTGGATCGTGCGCGGCGGCGGTCTCGTACGCGTCGGCAAGACTCTCCTCTCCCCCGCAGCCATTCCCGCCATGGGCTCGCAGACGATCACGCTCCAGATTCGTCTCCCGCTCGCCAGAGGTGATACCACGCTGAAGCTCGGCGGTGTCGTGTACACGCTCTCGTCTGAGGGCATGCGTCTCAAGATCCCCGGCGGCCCGACGAGCGCGTCGCAGGGATATGTCCTGCCGACGATCACCTCGTCTTCCTCCTCTTCCTCATCATCTTCCGTGTACGTCCCGGTGACTCCTATCCAGTCTTCCTCCGCGGCAACGATGCCCCAGACGATTCGCGTTCGCCTCACCGATGAATCCCTCTCCGGCGGAACCGAGACGCTCTCCATCCTCTCGCGCAGCATCGTCAACGGCCAGACATTGAGTGCGGGGACGATAACGTTGCAATCGAGTGGTAATGATTGTGTGGGAACGCTGAATGGAAAGGTGATCGCATCGGGCATCGTTCGCATTGATGCAGGGGGCGGCTCCAACGCGATCACGAGCTGGCAGAAATCAGGTAATCGCTTCCATGGCGTGCTCGAATGTCGTGTTTTGAATGGGGGACTGACGTTCATCGATGAATTGCCCCTCGAGGCGTACATGGCCGGCATCAGCGAAGAACCCGACACCGAACCCGCCGCCAAGCAGGAAGCCTTCGCCATCGCGGCGCGCACGTACGCCGCCTACTGGATGCTCCCCGCGCATCGCAAATTCCCCGGTCTGCCCTACGACGCCTCTGATAATCCCGCGGAGTTCCAGGCATTCTCAGGTGCGGTGTTCGAAGGAAAGAATCCGCGCTGGGTGAGCATCATCCAGAAGACCGCGGGAGAGGTGCTGACGATCAACGGTGAAGTGTTGCGCATCCCGTACTTCTCCTCGGATGACGGTCGCACGCGTTCGCCGGCGGAAGTGGGCTGGACGAATTTTCCTCACGCGGAAATCTTCTCCTCGAAGCCCGATCCGTGGTGCAAGGGATTCCCGCTCTCGGGGCATGGGGTTGGCATGTCCGGGTGCGGGGCGAAGGGACAAGCTTACGAGGGGAAGGGGGCGCTGGAAATCCTGCGCTACTACTATCCCGGAGCTGCAGTCCAGAAATTTTAACTTGAGCCCGTCACATCACTCCGTAGTTTCTTGATCAACCCCCTCTTCTTCTTCGTCTCCAAAACTTTCTGCTGTGCGCGTTTCGAACGCTTGCGCTTCTGCTTCTTCAATTTAAATATTCTCTTCTGAAGCATCGACTCCTCACCCTTCACGCGCTCCTCGATTTTGAACAGTAAAAGTTTCCACGCCGAGAGGCGATTTCTGAATTGCTCGCGATGCTTCTGCACCTTCACCTCGATGCCCGTGGGCCTGTGGAGAAGTCGTACGGTGCTCGACGTCTTATTGATCTTCTGACCGCCGGCGCCTCCTCCTCGAATGAAGTGCTCCTCGACATCCTTGCTCTCCAAACCAATTTCTTGAGCTTTCTTCTCGAGTGCCGGTGGCAGCGGAATGGGAAAACCCATGTCCATAGGATAGCGCATCAGAGACGATCAGACTTTTTGGCGCAGACTAGGGCTCCCGCGGAATTCCAGCGAGAAGCAAACGATGGTGTACACCCTGTCAAAAGGAGAAGACTTAAACGACCTTCAGGAGAGCCTCAACCTTGTCGCACTCCTCCCATTTCACCTTCAGATCCTCTCGACCCATGTGTCCGTAGGTGGCGAGGTTGCGATACTGAGGCTTGAGGAGATCGAGATCGCGGATGATGGCGGCCGGTCGGAGATCGAATACTTTCCCGATTGCCGTCTCGAGGGCGCGGTCGGCGACCTTGCCCGTGCCAAACGTGTCGACGTGGACGGAGACCGGTGCGGCGATGCCGATCGCGTACGCGATTTGCACCTCGCACTTGCGCGCGAGCCCCGCCTTCACGACGTTCTTCGCAATCCAACGCGCCGCGTATGCCGCGCTGCGATCGACCTTGCTCGGATCCTTACCGGAGAACGCGCCGCCTCCATGGCGACTGTATCCGCCGTAGGTGTCGACGATGATCTTGCGACCCGTGAGTCCGCAGTCTCCGGGAGGCCCCCCGATGACAAAGCGCCCCGTGGGATTGATGTAAATCTTGGTGCGATCGTCCATGTACCTCGCGCAAATCGGCATGATGACATGCTCTTTAATGTCGCGGGTAATCTGCTCGTGCGAGGCGGACTCTGCATGCTGCGTCGAGACGACGACGCAATCGATACGCTCGGGCTTCCCGTCATCACTGTACTGAATCGTGACCTGACTTTTTCCGTCGGGACGAAGATAGTTCAGTTCGTTTTTCTTGCGAACGTCCGCGAGCTTCTTCGTGAGAGCATGCGCGAGAGAAATCGGCAAAGGCATGAGCTCCGGCGTCTCGTCGCATGCGAAGCCGAACATCAATCCCTGATCGCCGGCCCCCTGCTCGTGCACGGCATTCTTCTCCTCATCGACTCCGAGCTGGATATCCGCACTCTGCTCGCCGACAGAAACCACAACGGCACACGCCCGATGATCGAAACCGAACGCCGCATCATCGTATCCAATCTCCTTGATCGTCCTGCGCGCGATGCCGGCGATATCGACATACCCGCTCGTCCGCATCTCGCCCGCAACCACCACGAGCCCCGTCGTCGCGAGACATTCGCACGCAACGTGAGCGCGCTTGTCCTGTCGCAACGCCTCGTCGAGGATGGCGTCGGAGATTTGATCGCAGAGCTTGTCGGGATGACCTTCCGTTACGGATTCCGAAGTGAAGAAGTGGGACATGTGGAGGAGGGGAAAGGAATCGGTGAAGAGATGTAAGGCGAGAGATGATGGATGAGAGATGTAAGACGTTAGACGTGAGATAAGAGATGTGAGACTTAAGATGGAAGTTATTCATCACAATTCTTCCATCTTAAGTCTCACATCTTACGTCTTATATCTTCTTTCGAACTTCTTGAGAAAGAGCTTCTCCGAGCGAGGAGAGAAGCTGATATTGAGCTATCTTCCCCGAGCGGGGCTGGAGTTCCCACCGTTTCCGGGCTTCCGGATGGTTGGGGGACGCTTCATGCGGGCCAGTTCCCTCAGCGTCTCTCTTGATAGGCCACGGCGTTCGCGAACGCCGTGGTAGGACGATAATGTGCGGGGATCCTACCATGCCGCAAAGGAAAATCAACATCCTCAGGCGGGGAAATCCCGCATTTCTTAACGCGCTCTTCCTGCAGCGGATGCTACAATTCCCGCATCATGCTCTCCGCTTCCCGCCCTTTCTCGCTCCTGCTCTTCGGCGCTTCCGGCAATTTGGCGAAGCTGAAGCTCTATCCCGCGCTCTACACCCTCGCCCTCAAGAAGCGACTCCCCTCTCAGTACGCCATCGTGGGATTCAGTCGCACCGAAATGAGCGACGACGCCTTCCGCACGTTCGTGGCGGATGCGATTCGTAGTGACATGCTCGAAGTAACGGAGTCGGCGCTCGAGGAATTCCTCTCCCACGTCTCCTACTGCGCCGGCCAGTACGACAGCGCGGATGACATGAAGAGGTTGAAAGCGAAATTGGAAACGATGGAGAAAGAGTGGGGGAAGACGGTGCGCCTCGCGTACCTCAGCATCCCGCCACAAGTGATGACCGCAACACTGAAGGGGCTGTGCGCCGCACAAATCCGCGGGGAAGACGGGGAATTCCGCTGCATCGTGGAGAAACCGGTCGGTCACGACATGAAGAGCTTCGAGGAAATCCGCGACCAACTCACCCACTGCCTTAAAGAAGAGGAGATATTCCTGCTCGATCACTATCTCGGAAAGGAGGCAGTGCGCAACGTCTACTACCTGCGCTTCGCCAACCCCATCCTCGAACGACTCTTCAAGAACACGCTCATCCATCACATCGAGATCACCGCCTCCGAAACAGTCGGCATCGAGGGGCGTGCGAGCTACTTCGACCATACGGGAACGCTGCGCGACATGATCCAGAGTCACCTCATCCAACTCTGCTCGCTGCTCACGATGCGACTCGCCGACAGCGAGAATGCCGTTCCCGCAGGCCGCCTCGACGCGCAGAAACTCCTCTACCTTCCGCCCGCCGCGTCGCTCGATGACGTCATCATTCAGGGGCAGTACGGTGCGGGAGTAGTCGGGAAGGAAAACGCGAAAGGGTATAGAGAGGAGGAGGGTGTCGCCCACGAATCGCGAACCAATACCTTCGTCGCGCTCAAGCTCCACTCCCGCGAACCTCGATGGCAGGGCGTGCCGTTCTATCTGCGTTCCGGCAAGCGTCTCGCGAAGAAGGAAACGCGCGTTTCGATCCGCTTCCAGGAACCGAGAATCGTGGGGCAGGGCAGCAATCCCAACCGCCTCGACATCATCCTCCAGGGAGAAGCGGGGATGCGCCTCTCGCTCCAGACGAAGCTCGGCGGAACGGAACCGGCTTTTCGCCCCCTCATCCTCGCCGACCCCCTCGTCTGTATCGGCGACTGTCTGCCGGAACACGGACTGCTCATCCTCGAAGCGATCGCGGGAAAGCGAAATTGGTTCTTGAGTTTTGAGGAAGTCCGCAGCGCGTGGCGCTTCATCGATCCGCTCCAAGCCTACCTCGATCAACCCACCACTCCTCTGCATACCTACGCCTCCGGCGAAGCCACTCCCGAGGCGGCGCACCGCTGGATCGAACGCGACGGACTTCCCTGGTTTTGACTATGACCATCGAACTCATCGAACTTCCATCGGAAGAAAAATTTCTGGAACACTCCGCTTCTCTCCTCGAGGAGGCCATCACGACGGCGCTTTCAAAAAACGGTCGCTGCGTCATCGGACTTTCGGGCGGCTCCACTCCCCTGCCGATCTACGCCCTGCTCAAGGATCGTCCCATCGAGTGGACGAATGTCTGGGTTTTTCTGACGGATGAACGCTACGTTTCGCCCGACCACGAATCCAGCAATCAGCGCGCGATCCGCGCCGCGCTCCTCGACGCTGTCGGACTCACACCCGATCACCTCATCGCACCTGACACGTGGAAGCCATTGCAGGACTGTGTGAATTTGTACGATCAGAAGCTGCGCGAATTGCTGGCGAAGGGGCCGGTGGATCTCGTGACGCTCGGGCTTGGTGAGGACGGCCACATCGCCTCCCTCTTCCCGCCGGTTCCCGCAGAAGCATTCGAGGGAGCCTACGCACTCGCGACGCACACGGAGAAGTTCGACGTTCCGGATCGCATCACGGTGACGATGCCGGCTCTCCTCGCATCCGAGGCGTACATTTTCTTTCTCAAGGGTATGGAGAAGAAGAAGACGTGGCTGAAGATGCGACACAGCAAAAAAAATCCCGCCCGATGGCCGGCGCAAGAGTTGATCGATACGGGAAAGGCTCGCGCAGTGACGCAGTGGTAAACGATTCCGTTACTCCCACGAAACCTCCCGCAGGTGCTGCGTAATCTGCCCGCCCTCAACACAGAGAATATCCATGCGGTATCCGCCGTCATATCCGTGAGCCGCTATCCAACGACGCGCCGCACGAAGAATTTTTCGCATTTTCGTTGGCCCCGCACTCATCATCGCCGGGAAATCCGCATCGGCATGTGCACGAGACTTCACTTCAAGGAAGACAAGAACGTCATCCACCGGATCCCTCACAATGAGATCAATCTCGTCTCTACCCATGCGTACATTCTTCGCCAGAATGTGAAATCCCTCATGCTTTAGATAGCGCTCCGCGAGGCGTTCGCCCTCCATTCCGATGCGCATGTACTCTGCAGGCGAGTGGCAGCGTCCCTTCAGAAGCGCATGAAGTTTTTGCCTAAGCATAGGGCTATAGTACATAGAAGGTGTACGTTCGTCCATCAATTTTTCTTGATCGAGAGATGGTGGACGAGAGTACACTTCCCCGGTTTCTACGACTCCCCTCTCCAATGCCCGCCTCTCTCACCTCATTCGCCACCATCGGACTCACCAGTGAACGGATTACCGTCGAGGTGGGAGTCTCTCCGGGAGAGGGACACTTCTTCATCGTCGGTTTGGGCGACGCCGCGGTGCAGGAAAGCAAGCAGCGCGTGAAGATGGCCATACGTTCGAGCGGGTATCGCATCCCGACGGGCAGGATCCTCACCGTGAATCTCGCGCCCGCGGATTTGAAAAAGGTCGGTCCGCGCTACGACCTCGCGATCGCACTCGGCATCCTGCTGAGTCTCGATCTCGTCACCATCGAAACTTCCCAGCTGGAGAGTATCGCATTCCTCGGAGAGCTCGCGCTCGACGGGACACTGCGTCACGTCTCCGGTGTTCTGTCTGCCTCCATCGCCTGTGAACGACTCGGTATCAAGACGCTCGTCGTGCCGGAAGTCGATGCGCCGGAAGCGGCGCTCGTCCCGGGTGTCCGTATCATCGCCGCCTCTTCCCTCTCAGACCTCCTCCAGATCCTGCGCAGGGAGAAGGAACCTCCGCACGTCGAGCCGCCGGCATCGAGCGCGGGAAATATCGAAGAGGGGATTGATTTCTGCGACATTCGCGGACAGGAGCAGGCGAAACGCGTGATGGAAATTGCGGCGGCAGGCGGCCACAATGTGCTGCTCAGTGGTGTCCCGGGGTCGGGGAAGACGCTCCTCGCGCGCGCATTTCGCGGCATTCTGCCGCCCCTCTCCATGGACGAATCTCTTGAGGTTACGCAGATCTATTCCATCGCCAATCTCCTGCCCAAAGACACACCGCTTCTCTCGCGCAGACCGTTCCGGCTCGTTCATCATACGGCGAGCGGCGTCTCGATCGTGGGGGGAGGACAGATCCCGGGGCCGGGCGAAATCAGTCTCGCACATAGGGGAGTGCTCTTCCTCGATGAGCTTGCAGAGTTCCCGACCCAGGTACTCGAAGTGCTGCGCCAGCCGCTTGAGGATCGCACCATCACCATCACACGGGCACAGGGGAGTGTCACATTCCCGGCGGACTTCATCATGATCGCGGCGATGAATCCGCCGTCGATGAGTGCGGGCGGGAAGCAGCGCATCGAGCGCAGGATCAGCCCGCCGCTCCTCGATCGCATCGATCTGCGCATCGACGTCAAAGCCGTACCCATGGAAGATCTGCGGCGGCTTCCGCAGTCGCAAACCACGACGGCGCAGATCGCCTCGCGGGTGCGCAGAGCGCGGGAGAGACAGGCTCGACGATTTCGGGATCTCCCCATCCACACGAACAAGGAAATGAACGTCCGCCAGATCGACCGCCTCTGTCCGCTCGATGCTGCATGCGAGAAGCTGCTCTCTCAAGCCGTCGAACGTCTCGGCCTCTCCGCCCGCGGCTACCATCGCACGATCAAAGTCGCCCGCACGATCGCCGACCTCGAGGACAGTGAAACAATCACCGCCCCTCATATCGCGGAGGCGCTCCAGTACCGTCAGAATATCGCAATGCAAGAATAACTACTTATTTTGCGCGGATGTTCTACCATGTCTTCAACTTTCCATTTCATGCAACATGCGCCGCACGTTCATCGCAGCAACTATTCTCGTCTCATTCCTCCCCGTCGCCGCTCTCGCGTACTTCTCGAAAGCAAGTGACGTGCTCATGAGCATCAAGCTGCAAAACCAACCAATGGACTTCTCTGGAACGATCAACGAATCGTATCAGGATACCACCGCTGTGGTGTCCATGAAGGGATCCGTCGAAGGCAAAACGGCAGACACCCTGAAAATGAATCTCGCAATCACCCTAAACTCCGCATGGAAAGGAAAGACTGTTAAGGCCGTTGGGGAGATACGCATTCTGAACAAAATCGCGTACGTCGAATTGAAAGACTTAAGGGGGAGCATGATCGACGCGAAGACGGCTGCGCAATTCTCTCAGTTTGAAGGAAAATGGTACTCAAGTCCCATCAATAGTGAGACGCTAAAAAACTCGTATGCGCCATCGGCGTCGTTTACCAATTCCTTCACCAATTCCGCCCCTCTGACCCCCGATCAGCAGAAGCAAATATTTCTTCAGATGGTGGATGCAATGCTCTCCGTCACCCGTTCGCAAACTTCCGGAGGATCTTCCTATTCGATCCAACTCAAACCGGACGCGGTGAATGCCCTGCTCCAAACGGTGCGGAAAATTGCGCGAGATATGCATCTGAACAGTGTCATCGAAAATCTGAGCCAACAGAAAGAACAGGTCACAAACTTGAGACTTTTCTTTAGTAAGGTAAATTTTCACATCGTGGTGACTACCGATCCGCAGGATCAATTTTTGCGAGGAAAGAGTTATGTCGGTGTGACGATCACTCCCGAAGATTTCAATGGGATGGGGCCGGGGAGTTTCGTCTTTCAGGGAGACTCCTCCGTTCGCTCCCTGCCCATCTCCGTGTCTGTTCCCGCCAATGCTATCGACTTTTTAAAAATTATGGGTTTTCCCGTTCCCTCCTCGCAAGGAACAGGTTACTGCAATCGCTCGCTCTGCGGCTCCCGACCGCCCCGTGCCAGCCGGTAAGTAACCTCCCCGTGCCTTCGCGTTTCTCTTTCGCTAGGATAGCGACATGCAACACTTCGGCGACGCACTGGCGGATCGCATAGCCAAGACCTCTCCCGTCTGCGTGGGACTGGATCCGCAGCTCTCTAAATTACCGGTATCGCTGCCGAAGACCCCCGAAGGAGTATTGGAGTTCTGCAAGGGCATCATCGACGCCACCGCAGACATCGCTGCCTGCGTGAAGCCGCAACTCGCGTTCTACGAAGTTCTGGGATGGGAGGGGATGAAGGTGTTCTTCGAGGTCTGCGCCTACGCGAAGGAGAGGGGACTGATCGTCATCGCCGACGGCAAGCGCAATGACATCGGTTCGACGTGCGAGGCGTACGCGGAGGCATATTTGGGAGCGGATAAACCGATCGACGCGCTCACCGTCACGCCATTCCTCGGCTCCGACGGCATCGCCCCCTTTATGAAACGCTGCACGGCGAACGGGAAGGGGATTTTCGTCCTCGTGAAAACCAGCAATAAGAGTTCGGGGGAGTTGCAGGATCTCCCCGTCGGAGACGAATCGCTCCACGAGCACCTCGCACAGCTTGTAGAATCGTGGGGATTGGCGGACTTGGGGCCGGAATCAAGCCTCTCGTGTATCGGAGCAGTCGTCGGTGCGACATACCCCGAAGAGCTGAAGTACCTGCGCACTCTGATGCCACACCTCCCCTTCCTGATCCCCGGCTACGGAGCACAGGGGGGCACGGCGGCGGATGTACGAAACGGCTTCTTACTCGAAGGAAAGGGCGCCATCGTGAACGCATCGCGCAGCATCCTCTACGCATCGAGTGGCGACGACTGGCAGAAGGCGGCGCGCGGCGCCCCGGAGGCCATGGCAAGCGAAATCAAGGAGGTTTTGAAGGACAGGTGAAATCCCATCGAGAACTTATTTCCAGAGAGGTCCGTTGGCGAGGGGGCTTTGAAGCTCCGTCCATGTGAAGTACGTGGAGCCGTCCGTCCAGCGCACCGCGCCATTCATTCCGATCGTGCCCGAATCGGACAGATGCACCTGGAGCATCCGATCCGTCGCGCCTTGATCGACAGCAACATCACCAAAGAGCTGCAGCGTCCGCGGCTGCGTCACATCTACGGTTCCCATATCCGCGGGAATGGTGAGACAGCTCACGGTCGTGTCGTTAACAAAACATGGAATGCGGTCGGAACTGTTCTGCGTCCCTAGTTGCCAGTTCGTAACGGTAACAGCAGAAGATTTGTTCACTTGAAAATCCAAATTTTGCACTTGCGGAGAGGGAGCGCCCGAGACGGCCATCCCCGATAATGTAAACGCCGCGAGCATCTGCGCCGGCCCCACCGGCAACGATCCGCTCGTAGCCATCGCACTCGTCACCGAAAGAATATTTCCCTGCGTCGTCTGATGCTGTGGGAAGACGAAATTCGATTGAGCCACCCCCACGAGCTGCTGGCTCCATTCTCCCTCCGCAACGAGCTGAATCGTATCCACCTGGACGAGTTCCCCCGAAATACCGCCATCTCCGCGGGGCTTAAGCCTCGCTTCCACCGCAAGCGTGCGCTCCGCACCCTTCGGGATTGTATACACCCCAGAACCCGAAAAAGTCTTTCGGTACGTCATATCGTTTAAATCGTAGACCTCATCGAGAGGGAGCCGCCCGATATCCACGCCGTTCTGATCGACGATTTCAAGGGAATCTATGGAAGTGATTTTCCTCTTGAGCGTGACTGTAATGGAGTTCACACGGACTGCCTCGAGAGAATTGGTGTACGTCGCATTGGCAATGGGCTGACTGAGTTGTCCGAGGAGAAGAAAGTGACTGCGGGCGGGAAGACCGAGCATATTCGTGCTCGAAGAACTCTGCGAAGACGAACTCAAAGAGGAAGAAAGGGATGATGAAGATGAGGAAACCGAAGAGCTCGAACTTGAAGACGAGCTGGTCGAGATGCTGGAAGAAGTAGATGAACTGCCCTGCTCCGCCGCCCGATAGGCGGCGAGCTGCCCCTGTGCATCGGCGACATATGCCGCGGTCAATCGAGCCATCTGTCCGCGAGTGAGAAAACTGTCCAAGCGGATTGATGAGGAAAAAAGCAACCCCTTCGATGCTGCCGCACTCAGGTAACGTTCATACCACGGGCGCGACGCAGAGACTACCGCATTTTCGACTCCGAATTCCGTTCCGAGCATCTTCAGTGCTTCCACATAGTTCACCGGATTTCCGGGACGGAAGGCCCCATCTGGATAGCCTGATACAACACCTCTTGTCTTCCCAAGACACACGTAACGACTGAACCAATCCGCCACCCGAACATCGGGAAAGCATGCAGCGGCATCGCCGGCGGTCACCGTGACCGCATGAGGAGAACTGAGGAGAACAATCTTGAGAAATTCCGCTCGATTGAGCGTGCGACTGGGCGCGAACGTCCCGTCGGCATTGCCGGAGACGGCGCCGATACTCGTGAGCACAGAAATACCAGCAGCATCAGGCGCAGCGAACGGCGCATCACTGTAGCGAGAACTGACATCCGTGAAATCCAACGCGCTCGCCGCGAGCGGAATCAGAACACCGAGAGCAAAAAGGAAGGTGAGTTTTCGCATAGTGCATCGGAAAAAGTGACCTCAGTGTACTCCCTGTCCGGAGCGCAGGGTACCAATCTCACGACTTTATCTCACAATGAAGAAGCACAGAGCGAGGAGAATCCGGTAGACGCCGAAGGAGACGAACGAGTGGCTGCGGATGTAACGGAGCAACCACACTACGGAAAAGAGCGCAGCGGCGAACGAGACGACGAACCCCACCGCAAGCAGGTCCGCCTGTGCAAGAGAGAACGTTCCTGCGCTCTTCACCAGATCCAGCGCCGTGGCAGCCGCCATGGTGGGGATGGCGAGCATAAAGGAGAAATCCACAATCGCGCGCCTGCGAAAGCCGAGAAGCATGCCCCCGACGATCGTCGCCGCCGAGCGCGAGACGCCCGGGATGATCGCAATGGACTGGAAGAGGCCAAGACACAGTGCCTGCTTGTACGTGATCTTCTCGATATCTGACGTGCCGTCTTTCTTCTCGCCATGCCAAACTTCGAACACAATGAGCACGATGCCTCCAATCAAAAGCGACCACAGTGCGACGGACGTATTGCCGAGAAGATACTTCTTCACGAGGGAGTGCACCGCAAGTCCGATCACGGCCGTCGGAAGAAATGCGACGAGTAACGTCGGCCAGATCTTCTTGTGATGCCAGAGGAACTTCCAGTAGTAGACGACGATCGCAAGGATCGCACCGAGCTGGATGATGATCTCGAAGCTCTTGAGAAAATCCGTCTGCGCGATCTTGAGTACGGCGGATGCGAGGATGAGGTGCGCCGTCGAGGAAATCGGGAGGAATTCCGTGAAGCCCTCGACGAGCCCGAGGATGCCGGATTGGAGGAATGTCATAGGCCAGCATTGAAGCATGCCGGCTGTATTCAGACCACTCACAATTTTCAGCCTTGTGCATTGTCGCTTCTGCGTAATACTAACTCCATGCCACGATACGTCGGACTCACCGGCTACATGGGAACGGGGAAGGGAGAAATCGTGAAGATGCTCCAGGCACGAGGCTTTGGGATGCTCTCGCTTTCCGACATCGTGCGTGAAGAGGCGACGAAGCGCGGGATGGAACACACGCGCGAGAATCTCCAGAACATCGGTAATGAACTGCGAAAGACGTTCGGCGCCGGCGTCCTCGCGGCGAAAGTGCGCGAGCACATCGAACAGAACAGCGGAAAAGATTGGATCATCGACGGTATACGCAACCCCGCGGAGGAAATGGAGCTCCGTCGCCTCCCCGGCTTCCAGATGATCGGCCTCTTCGCGCACGACGACGTCATCATCGATCGACTGCTCAAGCGAAACAGGGAGGGGAATCTCTCGCGCGAACAAATCATCGAGAAGCTCAATCGAGAGAAGGGGATTGGCGAGCCACCCGACGGCCAGCAAGTCCGACGCCTCCTCGACACCTGCGACTTCTTCATTATCAATGAAGGAACACTCGAGGAGCTCGATGCGAAGCTCGATCACTTTCTAAAGCTGCTCGACGGCACGGATCGCCCCTCCTTCCACGAGGTCTTCATGGAGGTCGCCTACACCTGGGCGAAGCGCGCGACGTGCCTGCGTCGCAGGGTCGGCGCGGTGATCGCCAAGGACAAGCAGCAGCTTACGACGGGCTACAACGGCGCGCCCCGCGGCGTTCCGCACTGTGCGCAGCTCGGCGGATGCCTGCGCGAGAAATTGGGAATCCCCTCCGGCCAGCGCCACGAGATCTGTCGTGGCACGCACGCCGAGCAGAATGCGATCACGCAGGCGGCGAAGTTCGGCATCTCCATCGAAGGCTCGACGCTCTACTGCAACTGCTTCCCCTGCGTCATCTGCACGAAGATGATCCTCAACGCCGGCATCGATACCGTCGTCTACGACTCTGACTACGACGATCCCCTCAGCAAGGAAATCCTCGGGCAGCAGACGGGCCTCAAGCTGACGCGATACGAAGGAAAGAAGTTTAGGTGAAGCGGAGAAATGCTATGCTTTGCCCGCTGCTCCTGTAGTTCAATGGATAGAACAATCCTCTCCTAAGGGATAAATGCAGGTTCAATTCCTGCCAGGAGCACCAGAAGGCATGAAAGACAAACCTACG
>CAIJNU010000098.1 GCA_903822115.1 uncultured Candidatus Peregrinibacteria bacterium | reverse complement strand
CGAGGACGAGCATGCGGGCGACTTGGTCGGCGGCGCTTGTGAGTGATGGGGCTGCGGCATGCAGGGTCGATGGTGACGAAATGATCGCGCCCTGCGCGGCGGTCGGGGAGAGTGTTGGCATTGAAGAGAGCGAGACATTCGCAGCTAGTGCGAGTGCGAAGGAGGTCGTGGCAAACGTGATCGAGACAGCGAGAACCGCCACGGTCATAACCCTCATGAAGGTGTAGTGTGTGTTTGACTGTTCCACGTGAATATTATACTACGATCGGCATGGAAATTCAAGAAGCCTTCGCTATACTCCCAGGCGGTTCTTTTGGCGATGGTTGGATGTTTCTCTGATCCGAAGCCTAGTTGTTGCTCTTTGATTCTCGTGGCCCCATCGTCTAACGGTTAGGACACAGGATTTTCATTCCTGTAATCGGAGTTCGATTCTCCGTGGGGCTGCCAAAACATTTTCAACACCCTCAAGCTCCCGAATTGCCTCGTACACAAGCGAAATTTTGAGGGTTTGCTTACCTAGAAGCCCCTCGTACGTCACGCCCTCGGGGAAGATGAGGGATTGCAGGCGGTATTGATCCTCCACACTGCTCATTTCCCAGAGCTTGTAGGAGTTCGCGAGGAAGCCGATGCAGTGGTCGATGACCTTCTCGGCGTTGATCTCTTCCGTCTCTTTGGTATTACGTTCCATCGCCGCGAGTGTGTACTCATTGCTGACCTTCTCGAAGTCCTTGCGGAGCTCCGTTACCAGCTCAAGATTATCGTGGCTTTGCTTCATGAGTTCGATGAGGGCTTGCTTATCTTTCTTCAACTTCTGAAGCTTCCGGTTTGTTTCCGCGCTGTCGCACGTGAGTGCTTTGTACTTCTCATCCCACTTTTCCAATACCACCTCTCGGAAAAGAGCGAGCAGTTCCGGCGAGGGGGTGACGGTCTTGAGGTACTCGATGAACGCTCGTTGTCCTTCCTTGGTGGTGATGAGGAGTTTTTTGCAGGACTTATTCGAGCAGCCGTAGTAGTAATACCATGTCCCGTGGCGGTTACTGGACGGGTAGCCCGTAGAAGGGGAGCCGCAGTGCGAACAGTGCAGGAAGCGGCGCAGGGGAAACTGAGGATTGAGTTTCATGCGAGGAAACTTCACTAGCTTCTTTCCGTTCTTGCTCAATGCCTTCTGCAAGTGGTTCCACTCTTCCGGCGTGAGCGGTCCGTCGAACTTCGCACGAATGATCGTCCCGTCTGTCCATTTGGAGCAGATCATTCCGCCATAGAGGGGGCTTCGGCAAATCTTTGTCCATGTTGCTTTGCTGATGAGGTTGCGCTTGATCTCCCCATTCTTCGATCGATACTTTCTGGAATAGAATCCCTTTGTTCGGAGTTCATCGGTTACTTGTGTGATGGTATGCGTGCCCGCCATTTGTTTTCGCAGCCCGTAGCAGAGCAACTCCCACTGAGCAGTGTCGGAGATGGGCTTGAGGATAGGCCTGTCGTTTTCATCCCTCGCGTTCTCGAATCCGGTTGGGGCTGAGCGACACCAGAATCCATCTTGTGTCAGGATTTTCTCGGTACCGATAGTGCGGTCCGTACGCTGGCGATTTTCGAAGCGCGAAATGCCAGCAAGGACGTGTTCCAATAGTTCTCCGCTTGCTGAGTCGTCGATTTGCTCAGTAGAGAACTCGACGCGGATGCCTTGCTTAACGAGCAACGCCTTGATCGTGAAGTATTCACCCGCTCCCCCTCGCGTAAGTCTGTCCGATTTGTACAAAACCACTACGTCCACCTTCTTCTGCTTCCTCATACTGGAGATCGTGGTCAGTGCCGCCTCCAAGTCCACGCGTTCTTTGAGTTCCGAACTTGCAGATTCAGCTATCACTATTTCATATACAGGCGTGTAATTCTTTCGCCGTATGTAATCGTTGTTTGCGCGGCGCTGGTTCTCGATGCCATCGCCTTCATCCAACTGGCGACGCGTTGAAACGCGAAGAATGGATACCGCTTGCTCGGGGGACATCGGAGCTAAGTTTGCCTCCTTGGCCTTATAGTGACAAGGTAAAGTATATGTGTTCTTATAAAACATTGTGAAAGGAGTGATTTGACGGATATAAATCCTTGATCGCCTGTTCAAGTGTGACATCTGCGAGGGCGGCAAGGCGGTCACGCAGTTCCTCCACTTCCTCGTCGGAGAGGTGGTTTGCCTTGTCGCCCAAAAGCCGTCGGCAGCGGTCGAGGCTCACCATGGGAATCCGGGGAAAGTAATCTCAGTCCGTGCTTTGATGAGCGCGTGGAAAGCAACCTCGCCCTGTTCTCGGATAAAGGAGCAGACGTCCACTTTTTCCTCCTCATCCCGG
>CAIJNU010000097.1 GCA_903822115.1 uncultured Candidatus Peregrinibacteria bacterium | reverse complement strand
CGGAGGTTGCATGATCATGGGGTAGGCCTGTGTGCGCCAACCCATGAAAAAATTCTGGAGAGATGGGCGATAAGATGCCCCCACATCGAGCCGCGGGAATTTCTTTCCGGCAAATTGCTCGACGACATGCCAGATTAAAAGGCTCGGGATGTTGTTCTTCTTGGCAATAGGAGTACTCGCATGGCAGAGCATGAAGAGCTTCTGGCCGACCTCTACGATCAATATTCCTGCCACGAGCTCTTTCTTGAGGTAAGCGAAGTAGAAGTGATAGCGGTCAGTCAGCTTCGGGGGCATGTCATCCGGATTGAGGCAGAAAGCTTGGAATGCAGCTACTTCCTCCGGATTCCCCTGAACTTTTCGAATTTCGACCCCTGTTTCCTGTGCGCGGCGGATTGACGTGCGCATGCGTCCGTCGATCTGGAGCCACGCCTTTTCCTTATCATCGAGACGGAGAAAACTCCCCTCGATGACAAAATCCTTCGAGACGTATTTTTTGTAGGGTGGCATGTTCATCAAAGGGGAATGACAATGCTGCCATTTCGAAGCGACTGCTGGGCGCTCTCGAGAAGACGCACAACATGCATCCCCTCTGCAGCTCCCACGAGAGGTTTCTTGTCTTTTGCAACGCATTCAAGGACATGTTGTGCTTCCACAGCGAGGGTTTCCGTAATGGGGAGTGCGGGGATCAGGATGTCTCCGGAGCGATACACCGGGTTGAATGGATCGGGTTTCGTCACATCATTATCGATCCCACGATCATAGATTCGCAGCTTTTCACTAGGTTGCGTGTCGTCGTAGATCACCATCGCTTTTGTTCCTCCTATAACGGTGCGACGGACTTTTACCGGTGAGACCCAGCTGACGTGGATGTGAGCGGTGAAACCTGATGCGAATGTAATGTGGAGATGGACGTTCTCCTCCTGAGATCCGAAGTGGCAACTTCCGTGTGCGCAAACGCTCGTAGCCCCTGAGAGATCCATGCAAGTATTGAGGATGCTCAAGTCATGAATCGCGAGATCCCAGAGCGCATTGATGTCTTTCTGGATGAGACCGAGATTGATGCGGATGGAGTCGAAGTAGAGAAGTTTTCCAAGTTGATCCTGCTTCACCAGCTCAGCCATCTTTCGCACTTCCGCAGAGAACACGAAGGTATGGTCGACGAAGAGCTTCTTCTTTTTCTCAGTGGCGATACGTTGCAACTCTTCCGCCTCAGCGAGGGTGACAGTCATCGGTTTCTCCAGAAAAACATTCTTTCCTGCTTCGAGCGCTTGCTTGGCGAGAGGGAAGTGCGAAGAACTCGGCGTTGCAATGAGAATGAGTTCCAGAGAATCGTCTGAGAGCAGGTCGCTGAAGGAAGTCGTGAACTGGACGCTGGGATAGAGCCGCTTCAGCTTCTCGAAGTTCTGTTCCTTGAGGTCACATCCCCATGCCATCTGGCATTCCTTCTGAGATGCGAAGTTTCTCAGCAGATTGGGGCCCCAGTAGCCCAAGCCGACGATGCCTGTTCGTACCATGTTCACAGTATGTATCATACAAGAAAAGACTCTACAATAATGCCTGATGCGCATTGCATATTGCACCACTGTGCGCTTGCCAACCGAACGTGCCCACGGGCATCAAATTTCGGCTGTTTGCAATGCCTTGGAGAAATTGGGTCATGAAGTCACAATCTTCGCCCCATTTCGGAATAACACGCTTTCTGAAGATTTTTGGACTTACCATGGGGTACCTCGAACTATTGCTCTCGAACGTCTCGGTTCTTTTGATCCCATCAATAATCCATTCTTTCCCGGAGTTACAGCACTCTGGGTACTCACGGCTTTCTTTCGACGTCTTCTTGGCCGCAGGCTGATCGGCAGTTCATTTCATATCATTCTTACGAGATCTCCTTCCCTCCTTAGCACGCTTCTTTCCACAGGTCTTCCTGTTGTTCTTGAATTGCATAAGCTTCCACAATGGCGAAGAACACATTTTGTTCGACTCTGTCTTCGTTGCCGTCTCATCGTTTGCCTTACGTCCGTGATGCGCACAGAGCTCATTTCTTGGGGCGTTCCCCCCGATCGCGTGATCGTCGAAGGTGATGCCGTGGATGTGTCCTTCTTTGCCAAGATGCCTTCAGTTCAGGTGGCAAGGCGCCAGTGGAATATTCCAAGTGATGCGTTTGTCGTAGGTTATGCGGGATCGATTGCTACGATGGGCCTCTCGAAGGGGGTGGATCAATTGCTGGAGGCCATGAGCATTCTACGCGAACAGAAGCATGATGTTTTAGCTCTCATTGCGGGAGGGCCGCAGTCGTTCGTTGCAGATCTGCAGCAAAACGTTCGTGCGAAAAATTTGGAAACTGCCGTATTTCTTCTCGGACAAATTCCCCACAATGCAATTCCTTTCGTCTACGCTGCCTCAGATTGTCTCGTTTACGTTGCCCCGTCCGGTAGACATCCCTATTTTCAGCGCGATACGTCTCCACTGAAAATCTTCGAATACATGGCTGCGAAGCGTGCGATCATCTCTGCAGATCTTCCTCCAATTCATGATGTACTCGATGAGAAGACGGCAATATTCTATCCGCCAGGCAACGTGAAAGCACTTGCTGATGCGATTAGAGAAGTTCAAGTTTCTTCTCAGCGAGCGCAGGAACGAACGGGGATTGCGTACAGTCGAGTTCAGGAACATTCATGGGAGAAGCGCATGATGAGAATCCTCTCCGCAACGGGTCTATGAAAATATTTTCGATTTGCTCGGCTCGCCCAAACTTTGTGAAGCTCGCGGCAGTGCACCATGCGCTGGAGGCGAAGCATTGGCCGGGAGAGCATTTCATTCTGCATACCGGGCAGCATCATGATGCAGTCTTCTCAGATGTTTTCTTTCAGGAGTTACATATTCCCCTCCCGAAGTTCAATTTGGGAATCCATGGTGGCACAAACGATGAACAGCAGCGACGCGTCGAAGAGGCTTGCGGAAATATTTTTGTTCAAGAAAGACCAGATCTTGTGCTTGTATATGGTGATGTTAACGGTGCAGCTGCCGCGGCTCGTGCAGCGGCAGACATTGGCATTCAGGTGGGGCACGTTGAAGCGGGACTGCGCTCAGGAGATCTCTCCATGCCAGAAGAAAGGAATCGAATTGTCATAGATGCCATCTCTTCGCTGTTGTTTGTTTCTGAGCAATCAGGCATGGAACATCTGAAACAGGAACATGTCGCAGGAAAGGCATTCTTTGTTGGGAATACCATGATTGATACATTGATTCGTATGCTTCCTGCTATTCGGGCTCAACCTCTTCCTTCCAATTTGCCTGCTCGTTTTGCGGTCGCGACGTTCCATCGCCCTTCGAATGTGGATGAGAGAGATTCGTTAAAGCAAATCGTTTCATTTCTCAATGCTCTCTCTTCTCGTATTCCGGTTGTATTTCCCATTCATCGCAGAACGAGAGACAGATTGAGGGATTGGGGGCTGAAATCCGATTTTAGTCGTCACATCCTAGCTCTTGATCCTTTGCCCTATCTTTCCTTTCTTCGACTCATTATTGATGCGCACTTCGTCCTTACGGATTCTGGAGGGATTCAAGAAGAGACAACGTACCTTCGGAGAAAATGTTTTACGGCACGTCCGAATACTGAGAGACCGGTTACAATTGAGCTGGGGACGAATGAGCTTGTGGGTCTGAATGATGTATCACATCGAGATCGCATTTTTTCCTTTTCCGTGGAAAATGAGGAGCCACGCGGGACTATTCCCCCGCTATGGGATGGGAAGGCGGGGGAGAGAATTGTCGATTGCCTTTCCTCTTTCTCTCGATGAGGATTCTCTTTCTGTACACCGGAAGCTTAAAGAATCCTCAAAGAGGAACGCCCATACGTGCTAGCAATCTCTATCGCTATCTTCGAATGGAGCACGAAACACATCTCCTTTCGTCCGAGTTTCCAGAACAGTGGTCGGGAGAAGCGACGAGACTTTCTCGAGTGATTCCTGGTTTCAATTGGCTGTTTCGCGTCTGGACAATGCGTCGTGTCTTACGCTCCTTCCGCCCCGATATCGTGTATGGACAGACTCATATGTCTCTTTTTCTCTTAAAGGTTGCGAGCATCTGGGGGTATCGCACCTGTGTTGATCTCCATAGTTGTTGGGAAGAAGAGGTGGTCAGCACCCAGCCATCATGGAAAGTTACGATGTATCGTGCCTTACACTTCTACTGCTTGCGTTCCATGGATGGAGCAACGGTTGCCTCTCGTGCGATTCGCGATCGCTACCCCACTCCTGCGGGGGGATGGTTTGTGCTCCATGGAGGTATTGATCTCAGTCTATTGCAGAGTATTGATCCAGAGCGCGTGGCGCCCAGTTCTGTTCCAGTGATTGCATACTGTGGAAACATACGTTTTTATCAGGGTGTGGAGTATCTATTGGGAGCATTAGAGCATCTTCTTGATATTCCTTGGTGTTTTCTCTTTATCTGCAGTTCTGATGAAGAAAGGGCACGATCTCTTCTTCGCAAGCATCAATTGGAGGATCGAACAATTTTTTTCTCATCTCTTGCTCAGGAACGCGTATTTGCTCTTCTTAAGGGTGCAGATATTGCGGTTGTTCCTCGCCCAGACATTCCTATTACACATTTTGCGTTTCCTTCCAAATTACCAGAATACCTTGCATCTGGCTCTGTGGTAATTTGCACAGATGTGTCAGATGCTTCCTCCATTGTCCACGACGGTACGAATGGTTGGTTGATTCGCCCTGGAGATGAGAAAGACCTTATTCGTGCACTGGAGGATGCACTCACTCATCCCGAAGAACGTCGGAAGCGTGCGGCACAAGCGACGAAAGAATCTCCCAATTACAATTGGTCTCATTTGGTTGCGCAACTCGGATTATATTTCCATACTCTGACAATATGACGTCGGATCTCGTCTCACAGGCATATGCGGATATGTGGCAGGACTTTGGACGAGATAAATCCGAAAAATATAATGAGTGGAAATTTTCACTCGTGAATCGTGCAGGTCTGACGAACTTTGTGCGCGAAGAGTCGATAATTTCCACGGTTCTCTCTATTCCTCATGACACTCTATTGGATGTGGGATGCGCCTCCGGGCGTCAGGTTTTTCGTTTTGCGTCTTACTGTAAACAAGTCTGTGGCGTTGATATTGCCGATACTTTTATTCAGGAATGTCGCAAACAACAGGAACGATTGGGATGTGAGAATGTCGAGTTCCATGTTGCGGATTTTTCATCTCTCCCCAAGCAGGAATTTAATGTCGTGACCTGTTGCGAGGTACTGGAGCACGTTCTCGATCTGCCGGCGTCCATCGAAGCTCTTCGGTGCACCGTGAAGTCACAAGGATTTCTGCTCGTGACAGTTCCCCACTTCAATGCGGATGGGACGTGGTGGGGGAGGCTCATGCGTTTTCTTGGTCTTCGATCCTTCCATGCACTCAAGGATTTCTCCCTCGCAGGACTCCGTCAGCATGGGGATGCACACGTTCGTGAATTCTCACGACAGGATCTCCGAGGCGCCCTGGAACATCATGGCTTCACCGTCCGGCGCATGTTTACCGTCTCGCATTTGGACGGCCCCCTAGGAGATCGCATCATCACTTTCTTCCTCGATCGCGCTCCATGGACGAGAAGAATCGCGGTGCTGAAAGAGCACATCGCCCAGAAGATCTTCCCCGGACTGGGTCGTCATATCGTCGTTCTGGCCCAAAAGCAGTGAAGGGGAGCGTCTGTCTTCACTGAGGATTCCTGTTACAATCTTGAAGCTTTTGATTTGCATGTCAGATAATCGCCCCACACTTCGGCAGAAAGTTGCTCGCTTCTGCGCACAAAATCCCCTGACACACGATGTGTTTGCGGCTTACGTGAGGTACATGCAGAAGAAAAAGTATCAAGCATTCGATACATGTTCTCCGGATGCGATTCCAGTGCTCAAAGAGGCCTTTCGGAAGAAATTGGATGGAGATTATTACGAGTTTGGGTTGTACAAAGGTTATCTGTTCTACACAGCTCATGAGTTCGCGAAGGCCGAGGGGATAGAGGACATGCAATTCTTCGGATTCGATTCTTTTCAGGGACTGCCGAAAGTTGGGGGAATTGATAGCGGCGGAGAATTCAAGCAGGGAGATTATGCCTATGGCATTGATCAGGTCGTCGGACATTTGAATACGAAGAACATGAACTGGAAGAACTCCTTCCTCATCAAAGGATATTTTTCCGAGAGCTTAAAAAATCCTCGCTATCCTTTCAGAAAGGCGAAGATTGTCTTGATCGATTGCGATCTCTACGAATCCACACGAGATGTCCTCACATTTATCTATCCCTACCTTCAATCAGGAACGATACTCATGTTCGACGATTGGAATTGCTTCAATGCCGACGATAACTTCGGCGAGCGGCGTGCGATGAAAGAATTTCTCTCAGCACATCCCGGTATCTCCATACGAGAGTTGGGCACCTTCGGCTGGCACGGTGCCTTCTTCGAAGTGCAGAGGAAAGGCTTATAGGGCGTTTTTGACCGCCAAGACGATTGCCATAGCTTCCGCTTTGGGATATATATGGACGCATGTCTCGCATTTTTGTTACGGGAGGACTGGGCACCGTCGGTACGCACTTGGTTGCGGAGCTGCGCAGCCGTGGTCATGAAGTCTGGGTTTGTGATCTTCCCCATCACCACGATCCGCAATACGTGCGTTGCGATGTGCGTGAGTATCGGCAGCTCGAGAGATTTTTCGCCGCTCATCCGGTGGATTATGTGTACCACCTCGCGGCGGAATTCGGCCGATGGAATGGGGAGGATTTCTTTGAGAATCTTTGGATGACGAATGCCGTTGGGACGAAGAACATCATCCGACTTCAGGAGAAATTGAAATTTCGGCTCATCCACTTCAGCAGTTCGGAAGTGTACGGAGATTTTGAGGGAGTGATGAAGGAGGAGGTCATGGATACGGTTCCAATCAAGCAGATGAACGATTATGCCATGACGAAGTGGGTTAATGAGATGCAGATCCTCAATTCAGCCACGCTCTACGGGACGGAGAGCGTTCGTGTGCGCCTTTTCAATACTTACGGACCAGGAGAGCACTACAGTCCGTATAGGAGTGCGGTTTGCCTCTTCTGTTACCGCGCGTTGAACAGCATCCCCTACACGGTCTATCTCAACCACACGCGCACGTCGACGTACATTACGGATTGCGTTCGTGCCCTTGCGACCATTTGCGAGAAGTTTAAGCCGGGAGAAGTCTATAACATCGGCGGAAAGACATATCATGATATGAAACAGGTTTCCGATATGATTCTTCGGGCCACAGGAGCAAGTGAATCCTTGGTTACGTATAAGGAGGCCGAAGTGCTCACCACGAAGTGGAAGAAGGTGGATATTTCAAAGGCTGAGAGGGATCTCGGCTTAAAGGAGACAGTTTCTTTGGCGGATGGAATCGAGCAAACAGTGGACTGGATGAGACAAACGTACGGAATTAGCTGAATATATGTTCTGTCACAGTGGCGAAGTCTCAAGGGGTGTCGCAGGTATGTCTGGTAAAGTCTGAGAGATTTCAGTACCTGACATTGGTTTTGCCGTGAGGAAGAAATACAGCGAGAGAGCGGTATTACTCAGGCGAAGAACGGCGAGGGAGAGAACGGCTCCAATGAGATGGAACGCTGGGATGAGTGTGAAGAGCGAAATGCAAAAAAGTCCTGCAGATATCCATTGTGTGAGATGGAGAGGGCGGAGCATCGCATGAGCTTCCATGTATTGTGTAATGAGAGAGCCGGGAATAATGACGATGATTGTCGCTGCAGCAATTTGCGAAAGCAGGACCGCGTCCATATAGTTCGGAAAGAATATTTGAAAGAAGAATCGGGTGAGCAAAATATATGCAAAAATCCCCAAGGAGAAGATGAAGGTCAGGCGTCCGAATGGGGCAAGGAGGCTCCAGCGTCTTGCAAACGTGTCTGTTCCTCGCGCTTGTCTTGCGTAGCTGACTGGCAATAGTTCTTTGCACCATGACTTCACTTGCTCCGGAATGATCGTGGCGACAGAAAAAACTGCGAGTTGATTCAGTCCCAAGAATGCAGAAACAACAACATCATCGAGATACCATGCAATGGACATCGGTAGGGCGATAAGTGAGAGTTTGAGTCCGTAGAGAACGATAGATTTTGCAGCCGGAAAATTTGAAACTTTCTCTATAAATGGAACACTGAAACTGAAGTATGCGATGCTGGGAAGCCCAATAACGGTTAGAAATAGTAAAAGGGGAGATGGATGAAGGAAGATTATGAGAAGAGTGGCTACAATGGCTCCCGTGCTCCAAGCAACATTGGCCCAGAGCGCAACATCGAACCGTTCCCTTCCGACAGTGACGCCCCCCAGAACGGTGCTTGCTGTTTCATAAAGTGGAAAGAGGCACGCGGCCAGAACGAAGATGGGCCAGAGCGACATGCGATCGCGAGGGAGGAATGGAATCACAATAAGTAAGGCAGCCGCTCCTGGCAGGGCAATGAAAAATTGCCATATTCCTACAGGGAGGGCGACCCCCTTCTCGCCTCGTGCGATTGCCCTGAAGAGAGCATTGGCGATATTGGGCAGACTCAGGACACTGATCATCCCAAAAATACTCATTACAAAACGGTACTCCCCGTAGACTTCGCGGGGGAGCATACGAGCAACGAAGTATCCTGTTATAATTCCACGCAGGAAAGAGACGCCGTAGCCGAAAGAACTTACTAATGCATTTTTTGCGAGAAGATGGTCAATCCCCATGAGTCGCTGTAGAAGTCGTAAGCACTGGGCAACGAGTGTTCGGAGATAGAAGAGTGGGGAGCGCATGGAGAATGACTTGGTTTGGGGCAGAAATTCCTAGGTCGAATATTCAAAATCAAGTGTAGAGAATGTCAAGGTTAGAAGCCAGACTCTTTCGTTTCAGAAATTCGCATAGATAAATGGTTGATATTGGAAGTATCCAAAGCTCAAGATGATCAATATCAAGAGATAGCAAATCGAACACTGTAGCCAAATAGGCTTGCGGATGAGAGCGGATCCGAGATTAGATCCTTTGATTATGTACTCGATACCCATGAGCAATGCGGCTCCTCCGAGCACGACGCTCGCGCTTGGAAACGATGCGAGTGTGAGGCCTTTCTCAGCTATCCCAGCTATTCCTTTCGATATATTTCCCATCATTTCCACTGCTTGACGGAGCGATCCCGCGCGAAAGAAGAGCCATGAGAAGGCTACGAGGTGAAAGGTAAAGATACGTTGCAGGAATATCTTCAGCCCTGCTCGTGCTTCGATGCCGAGCTTCTCTGAAATGAAAACTCTTAGATTTTTCGTCCATTCGGAGAGCCCGAGATAGAGGCCGTGCAGCACTCCCCACGCAATGAATGTCCACTGCGCTCCATGCCAGAGGCCACAGAGGAGGAAAACGACGAAATAATTCAGAAGCAGTCTGCTCTGAGATACGCGATTGCCGCCGAGCGGGATGTACACGTAGTCTCTGAACCACGACGAGAGACTGATGTGCCACCTCCGCCAAAAATCAGAAATGGAAGTTGCGAGATACGGCTGGAGGAAGTTTTCTTGGAGGCGGATGCCTAGGACTGCCGCAGATCCGATTGCCATATCGGAATACCCGGAGAAGTCGGCATAGATTTGGATGCTGAATGCGTAGAGAGCGAGGATAAGGGAAATCCAAGAATAGTTATCTGGATGAGCAAAAACGGTATTGGCGAAGATGGCGGCTTGGTCGGCGACGATCATCTTCTTCGCACATCCCCACAAGATTCTTCCATAGCCTGAGATTGTGCCACTTAGCGTTGGCCCCTGCTCGAGTTGCGGAAGCACGACATCGGAACGATCGATCGGTCCTGCAATGAGAGATGGAAAGAAGCTCGTGAATACGAGAAATGGGACAAGATGATTTTCAGGGGGGCGCTTCCTCTGGTATACATCAATTACATAGCTAAGTTTCCGGAAGGTGTAATACGAGATGCCGAGT